>NZ_JBNDHX010000070.1:0-20424 GCF_056755275.1 Leifsonia sp. HAY1-4F | reverse complement strand
CCCCCCCCCCCCCCCCCCCCCCCCCCCCCCCCCCCCCCCCCCCCCCCCCCCCCCCCACCACAAACCCCCCCCCCCAGATTAGCGAGTGTCTCGTGGGCTCGGAGATGTGTATAAGAGACAGGGCGTGTCGCGTGCAATCTTCGTGGACTCGACGGTGGGGCGGGAGTCGTGGACGGCGGAGACGGTGCGGATCTGCACCTGTCCGCGAGGGGATGCGCAGCGCTAGCATCGGCCGCACAGGTCGGACACAGGTGGCCGGATGGGGAGGAGAGACGCGATGATCCCGCTGACGGTCGGCACCACGGTGGAGGGGCCGGAACGGCCCGCCGTCATCGACGGCTCGCGCCTGAACCGGCACACGTTCTGGTGCGGTCAGAGCGGGTCGGGCAAGACCTACGCGCTCGGGGTGGTCCTGGAGCAGCTGCTGCTGCACACGGAGCTGCCGGTCGCCGTGCTCGACCCGAACGCCGACTTCGCGGAGCTGGGCAGCACGCGCGACGAGGTCGGCGCCGGGGAGGCCGCGCGCTGGGCGGACCTCGACATCCGGGTGCTCCATTCGAGCACCGTTCGTCAGCCGCAGCTCCACATCCGGTTCGTCGACCTGAGCGTGAGTTCGAAGGCGGCCGTCGGCCGGCTCGACCCGATCGAAGACAGCGAGGAGTACAACGCCCTGCTGCACCTTCGTCTGGGTCCGGACGGCTTCGAGCGGGATCGGTTCCTTGCGGCTCTGGTGGGCTCCGACGATCCGGCGCAGCGTCGGTTGGGCCTGCGGATCGACAACCTGCAGATCCTCGACTGGCCGCTGTGGGCGATGGGTGCGGCCTCCGCCACGGATGCTCTCGACGAGCGACCCCGGTCGATCGTCCTCGATGTCGGCGGGTTCTCGCATCCGGGCGAGCCGCAGGCCGCGGCGCTCGGCGTCCTCGAGCACCTCTGGGAGCGCCGGATGGAGCGCCGGCCGCTGCTCATCGTCATCGACGAGGCGCACAACTTCTGCCCGCCCGCGCCCCGCTCGAGCGTGGAGGCGAAGCTGACGGAGCTGCTCATCCAGATCGCCGCCGAGGGGCGCAAGTTCGGGCTGTGGCTGTTCCTGTCGACCCAGCGGCCGACGAAGATCCACCCGAACGTGCTCTCGCAGTGCGACAACCTCGGGCTAATGCGGATGAACTCGCCGCGCGACCTGGCCGAGCTGGCGGAGGTGTTCGGCTTCGTCCCGCGCCACCTGCTGGAGCAGTCTCCGGGTTTCCGCAAAGGCGAGGCACTGTTCGCCGGCGCGTTCACCGAGGAACCGCAGCTGGTCCGCATGGGCCGGCGGCTCACCGTGGAGGGCGGAAGCGACCTGGCGGTGGCCACCGCGAAGGCCCAGCGGTGATCCGTCACGAACGTCGGGGCTCCCGTCCCTAGAAGCTGCCGATTCCTTTTCCGATGAGCTCCACCCCGAAGATGAGCAGCATCACGGCCATGACGGTCGCGTTGTTGTGGACGAGCCACTCGCGCAGGGCGCCGAGCGGCGTGCGCATCTGTTTGGCGGCGACGAGATACGCGACGATCGGGACGCCGACCGAGAGAGCGGCGATGACGGTGTAGATCGCGACCACTCCCGCCGCCGCGCCGAAATCGAGTCCGGCCGATGAGATCACGGCCCCCGCGGCGATCGCGAGAAGCAGGTTCTTCGGATTGACCGCGGCGAGCAGGAAGCCGAGCACCAGCGCGCGGACGGCCGTCATCGAGTCGATGGCGCCCATCCACGCTGGTAGTGCGGGTTGGGTACCGCCCCGTGGCCGGGAGCGCCACTGACGGAGCGCCAGGAGGAGCAGGAGGAGGCCGAGCACCAGCTCGATGGTCCCGGTGATCGGTTGGCTCGCGTTCGGGTCCTTCTCCGGGATGAGCGACGACAGCAGTGCGAAGACGACGACGGCCACGATGATGCCCAGAAGCCAGCCGATCAGGAAGCCGACGCTCGAGCTCCTGGCCTTGGGCGACAGCAGCATCAGGATGGCCGCGATGATCGGGATCGGGCTGATCGCGATTCCGAGGGCCAGCGGCAGAATCTGTCCGATCGCGTTACCCATTTCGTCCTCCCTTCGTGCGCTGCCGTTCGCTGCGGCGCGCATCCGACTCGTTTCTCATCAGTTCGCGTGTGACGGCGAGGTCGCCGATCGCCGGTCGCCACCGTCGCGCGTGCGGATCGGAGTCGACGAGCACCGCCCGGGCCAGCAGCGTGAGGGGGATGGCCAGGATCGCGCCGATCGGCCCGAGCACGACCGCCCAGAACAGGACCGAGAAGAAGGTCAGCGTCTGGCTGAGGGCGACCGCGTTTCCGACCACTTTCGGCTGGACCACCGACTGGACGACTGCGTTGATGACTCCGTACACGATGATCACGCCGATCACCGTGCCCCAGCCGCCGGTCAGATAGCCGAAGACGAGCGGAGGCACCAGCGCGATGAAGTAGCCGACGTTCGGGATGAAGCTGCACAGGAACGCCAGGATCGCCCACAGGAGCGCGGCCGGGACGCCGAGCAGCCACAGCGCGATGCCGTTGATGATGCCCTGCGCGATCCCCAGCAGCGTCGTGACGACCATGTAACGGCGGACGGAGTGCGCGAAACCGCTGATCGCGAACACCAGGTTGGGCTGCGTCGGCTCCAGCTGCCGGAGCAGGGTGGGTGTGTACGCCGCGTCCGCAGGCATCAGGATGAGCATGGTCAGCACGATGACCAGCAGCCCGACGATCCCGAGCGCGTTCCCCAGCACGCCCGAGAAGAACGACAGGAAACCGGCCGGATCGAACCCGGCCTTGATCTGAGCGACCTGGTCCGGCCCCACGCCGATGCTCTGCAGCCAGGAGGCGAACTGCGCGCCCGCCTGCTCGAGCTGGGGCCTGTAGTCGGGCAGCATCCCGATGAACTGGGCCGTTGCGATCCACAGGATCGCGATGAAACCGGCCAGCAGCGCGAACAGGGTGAGGCCGACGGCTCCGGTCGCCAGTCCCTGCGACGTGCCGTGCCGTTCGAGCCACACCCGTACCGGCTGGGCGCAGATCGTGAGCACCAGGGCCAGGAGGGTCGGGGCGAGGATGTTTCCGATCGCCGCCATCCCGAAGGAGACCACCACGGCAGCGGCGAGCCCGAGCAGGATGCGTACGCCGCGTCCCAGGGCGCCCGCGGACTGCTCCGCATCGGGGCCGGCCGGAGCGGAGGGCTCCGCCCGGCGAGACCTTCTGCCGCCGAGCAGGCGGCGGAGCAGCCCCGGTCGAGGAGCGGGCTGCTCCGTCGCGCTCGGCGTCGCGCCGGTCACGACGATCGCCGGACCGATGCGTTCACGCCGTCGGCGCTGCCGGCGGCGGCGTCGACGAGCCGGCGGCGTACCGGCCTGCAGGTGCGGTGTAGCCGGAGAGCGCGCGCGCCTTCAGCTGGGCGAACTCTTCGGGTGTGATGGCCCCGGCATCCAGGAGCGCCTTCGCTTTGGCGATCTCGTCGGCGGGGCTCGCCGCGGCGACCTGACGGATGTAGTCGTCGGTCGCGCTCTGCGCGCGCCGCGATTCCCTCTGGCTGCGCTCCGCCATTCCGGGTCCGCGGGCGATCAGGTACACCAGCGCGGTGAGGAACGGCACGAAGATCAGGAAGAGGATCCAGAGGGCCTTCCACCATCCGTTGAGCCCGCGGTCACGGAACAGGTCGCTGATGATCGAGAACAGGGCGAACAGATAGGCCACGAAGGCGAAGCTCCAGAAGAAGAGCCAGATGACGGTCCAGAAGTTCCAGTCCATGGTCGGATTTCCTCTCTCGACTCCCGGCTCGACGAGCCTCGACGTGCGCTGAGATTAGACCCGCCGGTCTGCGCGCGGCTAGACACCGGAGCGACCGATTCGAACGGCCCGACCGCCCGACCGCCCGACCGCTGGACAGCGGATCAGGACAGGGCGTCGAGCTCCGCGGTGAGGCCGTCGACGATCTCGGACGCGAGGAACCCCACGCGGCCGAGGCGCTCGCTCAGCGCGTCGCCCGCGGCGGTGTGGAGATACGTTCCCCAGACGGCGGCCTGTAGCGGTTCCGCGCCTCGGGCGGCAAGACCGGTGATCGCCCCGGCGAGGGCGTCGCCGCTCCCGGAGGTGCCGAGGCCCGCGTCGCCGTCGCGATCCGCCAGCAGGCGTCCGTCGGGGGAGGCCACGCGACCGAAGCAGGAGACGACGGCGCGATACCGGTGCGCGAGCTCCACGGTGTCCGCCCCGAGGTCGTCCAGCTCACGCCCGAGCAGCCGTCTCGCCTCCTCGAGGTTCGGGGTGAGGATGCGCGGGCCGTCGCCCGCGAGCCGCGGGTGCCCGGCGAGAGCCCCCAGCGCGAAGGCGTCGAGGACGAGGACCGTGTCGCGACCGATCGCTCGTGCCGCTCGCGGAAGCAGCCGCGCCGTCTCGGTGGCGTCGTCCAGCCCCGGGCCGATGAGCACCGCATCCGCGCCGGCCAGGTCCCGGGATGCCTCGCGGATCCCGGCGCCGCGGACGCTTCCGGTGGAGGTCATGGACAGCGGCACCACGCCGGACTCCGGCAGCGCGACCGCCACCTGCGCCGCCACGGACGCACTCACGGCGAGCGTCAGGCGTCCGGCGCCCACGCGCAGCGCCGCCCGGCCGGCGAGCAGAGCCGCGCCGGGGGAGCGGAGCGCACCGCCGACCACCACGACCTCCCCCCGCGTCTTCTTGGTGCCGGCGGGCTCCGGGAGCGGCCATCCGCGCAGCAGCTCCGGCGTCACCCGCTCAGCAACGGGGTGCGCGTCGCGCGGCCGTTCACGCATCCGCTCGCGCCTCCCCAGGGTGCTCGGTCGCCGGGAGCCCGGCTGCGGCGAGGTGCGCGTCGTCGGCGAACGCCTGGAGGCTCCAGTCGCGTCCGTCGAATCGCAGCTCCGTGATCGACGCGTTCGCGATCGGATGCGTCAGCAGGTGCTCGGCGAGCTGCGCCTCCGTCATCCGCAGCATCACATAGAGGAAGAGGCTCACCACGGCATCGTGCGCGAAGACGACGACGGTCGCGTCCGGATCGCCCGGCACATCGCGCAGGAAGGACCGGAGGCGCAGCGCCACGTCCGTCCAGGCCTCGCCGCCCGGCGGCCGGTAGTAGAACTTGCCTGTCCACCGCCGCCGTTCGGCCTCCAGCGGCAGCCTGCGCTCCACCCCGACGGCCGTCAGCCGGTCGAGGATCCCGAGCTCGCGGTCGCGCAGGCGCTCGTCGATCCGAAGGATCACGTCCGCGCCGAGCGCGAGCTGCGCGGTCTGAACGGCCCGGCGGTACGGCGAGCTGTACACGGCGGAGTCCCGCGGGAGGACATCCCGCAGGCGGGCGCCCAGCGCACCGGCCTGCAGCTCGCCCAGCGACGAGAGCGTGACGTCCGCATCCCGGGCTTCGACGGGGATCACGTCGACGTTGGCCGCCTCCGCGGCGGCCGCTGCGACGTTCGCCGTGCTCTCGCCGTGACGGATCAGAAGCAGGGTGCGAGCGGTCATGCTCAGGACTGTACGCTCGCGTCCCGGGCCGCGGAGCCGGTCCCCTCGCCGAAGGATTGGGTGCCGAGAACGGCGAGCAGGGCCAGCTTCTCGGCCGCTTCGCTGCAGGTCGAGCGCGTGAAGTTCCTCCGTTACGGCGAGGCGCGCGGCGACTGCGACCACGTCGTGACTGTGCTGAACGCGTCCGATCCGCATGGGAGGGACGCGGCGTAAGGCGCCGGGTCGGGTGCACTGCGGACGCGAGGCGCGCGGGGCTACGATGTTCGGCGCCGCATCCCGACGAGAGGACCAGCCCATGCCCGCACTGACCGACACCTTCACGCTCTCCAACGGCGTCGCCATCCCGAAGATCGGATTCGGCACCTGGCAGATCCCGGAGGGCTCGCAGACGTACGACTCGGTTCGCACGGCGCTGGATGCCGGCTACCGCCATATCGACACGGCGCGCGCCTACGGCAACGAGGCGAGCGTCGGGCGTGCGGTCCGCGACAGCGGTATCCCGCGGGAGGACATCTTCATCACCACGAAGTGCCCGGCCGAGGTGAAGGACGAGGACGGCGCCCGCCACGCCTTCGAGCGGTCCACCGCGCTGCTCGACCTCGGGCCGATCGATCTGTACCTCATCCACGCTCCGTGGCCGTGGACCGCGATCGGAAGCGATCACCGCGCAGGCAACATCGAGGTCTGGAAGGTCTTCGAGGAGCTGTACGAGGAGGGACGCACCCGTTCGATCGGCGTCAGCAACTTCGACGTGGCCGATCTGGAGTCGCTGCTGGGCGCCGCGGAAGTGGTGCCGCACGCGAACCAGATCCGCTGGTTCGTCGGGAACACCCAGCGGGAGACGACCGCCTTCTGCGGGGAGCGCGACATCCTCGTGGAGGGCTACTCGCCTCTCGCGACCGGGCGCCTGCTCGGCAACCGCGACATCGCCGGGATCGCCGAGAAGTATGGCAGGTCGGTCGCGCAGGTGAGCATCCGCTACCTGCTGGAGAAGGACATCCTGCCGCTGCCGAAGTCCACCACCCCTGGCCGCATCCGGGAGAACGCCGACGTCGACTTCGAGCTGTCGGCCGAGGATGTCGCGGCTCTGGATGCGCTCGACACCGGGAAGTAGTCGGGAGACTCACGGCAGCGGGAATACGCACGGCCCTCCAGTGTTGAAGTTGAGTGCATACGGCTCAACTTTGAGAAACAGGAGATCACGTGCCTGACAACTTCACTCCCGACGGTGACAGCGCCAACTCGTTCGACGAGTTCCTCGCGCGCTATCTCGCGGGCGAGCGCGCGCGTAACGCGCGTTCCATCGACATCAGCCGGTTCCTCAGCCGGCGCACCCAGGAGCTGCTCGCGGAAGCCGGGCGCTTCGCGCTGGAGCACGGCCACAGCGAGCTCGACGCGCTCCACGTCCTGCGGGTGATGGCCGCGGAGGAGCCCGCCGCCGACGCCATGCGCCGCATCGGCGTCGACCCCGAGCGGGTCGCGCAGGCCGCCGAGTCGCGCCTGCCCGCCCAGGGTGACGAGATCCACGCAGACGGCGCCTCCATCACCGCTTCGCTGCAGCGTGCGCTGTTCCACGCGTACCAGGTGGCCCAGGCCTCCGGATCCACCTACATCGACCCCGAGCACCTGTTCTTCGCGCTCGTGATCGGCCGGGACGCCCCGGCCGGCCGCGTGCTGCAGTCCGCCGGCGTGACGCCGGAGGCGCTGACCGAGGCGATGCGGGAGAGCGCGCCGGTCGGCGCAGGGCGGCCGGAGGAGCCCTCCGCCGCATCCGGTTCGCAGACGCCCATGCTCGACCAGTTCGGCACCGATCTGACCGCGCTCGCCCGTGACGGGAGCCTCGACCCGGTCATCGGCCGCCTGGACGAGATCGACCAGACGGTCGAGATCCTCTCCCGCCGCACCAAGAACAACCCGGTGCTGGTCGGCGAGGCGGGTGTCGGCAAGACTGCGATCGTGGAGGGCCTCGCCCGCGCGATCGTGGCCGGCGACGTGCCCGAGCAGCTGCAGGACAAGAAGGTCGTCTCGCTCGACCTCGCCGGGATGGTCGCCGGCACCCGGTACCGCGGCGACTTCGAGGAGCGGCTCACGAAGCTGATGGATGAGATCAGCGCAGGCAAGGACGAGCTGATCGTCTTCGTCGACGAGCTGCACACCGTGGTCGGCGCCGGAGGGTCCGGCGAGTCCGGCGGCATGGACGCGGGCAACATCCTGAAGCCCCGCCTCGCCCGCGGCGACCTGCACCTGGTGGGGGCCACGACCTTGAAGGAGTACCGCCGCATCGAGAAGGACCCGGCGCTCGAGCGCCGCTTCCAGCCGGTGACCGTCGGCGAGCCCTCCGTCGAGGACGCCGTGCTCATCCTGGACGGGCTGCGTCCCGCGTACGAGGATCACCACGGCGTGCGCTACACCGAGAACGCGATCCGCGCCGCGGTGGAGCTCTCGGACCGCTACATCTCCGACCGGTTCCTTCCGGACAAGGCCATCGACCTGATCGACCAGGCCGGCGCCCGCCTGCGCCTGTCGCTCGGCAAGAAGGTGGACTCGTCTGCTCTGATGGAGCGGCTGGCCACCCTCGAGTCCGAGAAGAACGGGGCCGTCGCGTCCGAGCACTACGAGGAGGCGTCGCGGCTGCGCGACGAGATCGAAGCCGTCCAGCGTTCGCTCGACGAGCTGACGACGGCACCCCGAGTGGATGCCGTGGTCGGCGAGCCCGAGATCGCCGCGATCGTGTCGCGCGCGACGGGCATCCCGGTGTCGCGCATCGGTCAGGCCGACCGTGAGCGGCTGGCCCGGCTGGAGTCCGAGCTGCACGAGCGCGTCATCGGGCAGGACGACGCGGTCGCCGCCGTCGCGAAGGCCGTGCGCCGCAACCGCACAGGCCTCGGCGACGAGCGCCGGCCGGTCGGCAGCTTCCTCTTCCTCGGGCCGACGGGCGTGGGCAAGACGGAGCTCGCGAAGTCGCTCGCCGCATCCCTCTTCGGTTCGGAGAAGGCCATGCTGCGCTTCGACATGAGCGAGTTCGGCGAGCGCCACACCGTCGCCCGCCTGGTCGGAGCCCCTCCCGGATACGTCGGCTACGACGAGGCCGGTCAGCTGACCGAGCGCGTGCGCCGCAACCCGTACTCGGTGATCCTGTTCGACGAGATCGAGAAGGCGCACCCGGACGTGTTCAACCTGTTGCTGCAGGTGCTGGACGACGGGCACCTCACCGACGGCCAGGGCCGGACGGTCGACTTCCGCAACACGGTCGTCATCATGACCTCCAACCTGGGCTCGGAGTTCCTGGCTTCGCGCAGCGGCGCCCTCGGCTTCGTGCCGGTGGGCTCGGACGGCTTCGCCTCGGAGAAAGACGTGCGCGACCGCGTCATGGGCAAGCTCCGCGAGGCCATGCGTCCGGAGTTCCTGAACCGCATCGACGAGATCGTGCTGTTCCGGAAGCTCGACGCCGAGCAGCTGCGCGACATCGTGCGCCTGCTGCTGGACGCCACGGCAGCCCGCCTGTCCGCCCGCGACATCGCCTTCGAGGCGACGGATGCGGCGGTCGCCTGGATCGCGGACACCGGTTACGAGCCCGAGTACGGCGCCCGGCCCCTGCGTCGCGTGATCCAGCGCGAGGTGGACGACCGCATCGCCGAGCTGATGGTCAGCGGCGAGCTGGCCGAGGGCGGTCGGGTGACCGTGGATGCGGCCTCCGGCGACCTGCGCGTCGCCGCGGCCCCCGCATCCCTCCCGGTCGCCGCGTAACCGCTCGCGTCCCGCCGTCGCGGCGCCGGTCCTGCTCTCAGGACCGGCGCCGTCGCGTCGTTGCGCGCAATCGGCTGGTCCCAACACGCCGTCTCACCTATCCGCGATACGGCGTGTTGGGACCAGTGGATGCGCCTCCGCATCCTGAACGACTCCATAACGATCCACACGGGACCCCCTGGACTCACCCAGGCAGCCCTGGTTGCCTGGAAGCGTGTCCGCCTCCGATCATTCCCGCCTTCCGCCGCGCCTGGCCGCCCTCGACGAGCGCATCGCGCCGCTCAAGCGTTTCGAGTTGAGGCCGGCACGCACCCGTGGAGGCTTGATCGCGCAGTTCCTCGGCCTGACGCTCGTGGCGGCGGTGCTGACCTCGCTGTTCCTGCTGCCCGGCTTCGTCGGAGCCGGGGTCGCGGCCTCCGCCGGCGTGAGCGACTTCAACGCGCTCCCCGCCAACCTGCACATCCAGCAGTTCGCCCAGAACTCGACCGTCTTCGCCAAGCAGGGCGGCCAGGACGTGCCGATCGCCACCTTCTTCGCCCAGAACCGGCAGGATGTCAGCTGGGATCAGATCGCCCAGACGATGAAGGATGCCACGGTCTCCGCCGAGGACCCGCGCTTCTACACGGAGGGAGCCGTGGACATCTGGGGTACGCTCCGCGGCGCGCTCTCGACGGTGGCGGGCGGAAACGTGCAGGGCGGCTCCTCGATCACCCAGCAGTACGTCAAGAACGTCGAGGTCGAGAAGTGCGAGGCGCTGACCAGCCAGAAGAAGGTGCAGGCCTGCTACACGGATGCGGCGGGCGTCACCCTGCAGCGCAAGGTGCAGGAGATGCGCTACGCCGTCGAGATCGAGAAGACGTACAGCAAGAAGGACATCCTGACCGGCTACCTGAACGTGGTCGGCTTCGGCGGCCAGGTCTACGGGGTGCAGGCGGCCGCCCAGTACTACTTCGCGACCAGCGCGACGAAGCTCGACCTGGCGCAGGCGGCCACGCTCGCGGCAATCCTGAACAACCCGGCCAACCTGCGCATCGACCAGCCGACCAACAAGGAGAACGGCGCCGCCAACGGCTACAAGCTGACGAAGGAACGCCGTGACTACGTGCTCGACCGCATGTACATCACGCATCACATCACGAAGCAGCAGCGGGATGCGGCGAAGGCCACGCCCATCAAGCCCGCGATCACCCCGACGACCCAGGGATGCGCGGCCGCGCAGCAGGTCAACGCCGCGTTCTTCTGCGACTACGTGCGGGATGTCATCCTCCAGGATCCCGCCTACGGTGCGACGTCTGACGAGCGCTGGCAGACGCTGAACCGCGGCGGCCTGAAGATCTACACCACCCTGAACCTCGACCTGCAGCAGGTGGCGCAGGCATCGCTGAGCAAGTACATCCCCGGGTCGCGGCCCGGAATCGACCTCGGCGCCTCGAACGTCGCGCTGGAGCTGGGCACCGGACGCATCGTGACGATGGTGCAGAACCGCACCTTCAACAACACCGACACTCCCATCGACGGCTCGACGGCGGTGAACTACAACACGGACGAGGACTACGGCGGGTCGCAGGGCTTCCAGACCGGCTCCACGTTCAAGGCGTTCGACCTGGCCGCGTGGCTGGAGGCCGGGCACAGCCTGTACGAGACGGTCAACGCCTCCCAGCACCTCTTCCCGACCTCCGACTTCACCAACACCTGCGCGAACATCGACGGTCCTGCCTGGCCGGTGACCAACGACGAGGGTTCCGCGAGCAGGCTCTCGGTGATGTCGGCGACCGCCCAGTCGGTGAACACGGCGTTCGCGGAGATGGGTACCAAGGTCGACCTCTGCTCCATCGTGAACGCGGCGAAGGCCCTGGGCGTGCATCCCGCCTCGAAGAGCAACGCGTGGGTCCAGTCGCCGTCGATGATCCTCGGGGTCAACTACATCTCGCCCCTGACCATGGCCACTGCGTATGCGGGAATCGCGAACAACGGCACCGTCTGCACCCCGATCGCCATCGACCGCGTCGTGAACGCGGACGGCACCGATCACAAGGTCAGCAAGACCACCTGCACCCAGGGGCTGAAGCCGGACATCGCGGCCGGCGTGACGTACGCCCTCAAGGGTGTCATCCGGGGCGGCGGGACGGCGGCCAGCGCCAACCCGTACGACGGCATCCCGATCATGGCGAAGACGGGGACGACGGACGATTCCCTCGAGAACTGGCTGATCACGTCCACCACGAAGGTCGCCACGGCCACCTGGGTGGGCAACGTGTCCGGTTCCACTCCGCTCCGTTCGCTCTACTTCAACGGCGTCGGCGGCGGCAACGTGAAGTTCTCGATCGCGAAGCCCATCCTCAAGGCGATCAATGCCCTGTACGGCGGCGATGACTTCACGGATCCGACGGACGCCGTACTTTACGGCAGCCGGCTCACCATGCCCGACGTGACCGGCAAGGCACCCGCCGATGCCCAGAAGCTGCTCGAGGGTCTGGGGCTGGATGTGACGGTCGACGACACACCGGTCGACAGCGACCAGCCTGCTGGGACCGTCGCGGCGAGCGACCCTGCCGCCGGAGAGTCGGTGGATGCAGGCGCGTCGGTGACCCTCAGCCTGAGCAACGGACAGGGCGGCGCGGGCGGATCCACCCCGACGCCCTCACCGACGGACACGGGACCGGCCCCGGGGCCCACCCCGAAGCCCACGCACGGTCACGGCTGAGCGGGCTCACCCTTCGAGGAGGCGTTCCAGCGGATTCTCGCGGAGCTTCCGCTGGACGCCGCCGTCGACCAGGCGCCGAGCCGACGTGTTCGGTTTCCGCTGCGCCTGGTCGGCGACGCACGCACCGAACTCGGTGGCCAGGTCGAGGCGCGGGTACGCCTGGAGCACCTCACGGCGGAACTCGACCGGCAACTCGTCCGCCCGTGCGCCGGAGATGTCGAGCGCGGTGGCGATCTCGAGCAGGTGGCCCTCCGCATCCATCGCGGGATCGACCTCGGGCCAGTTGTGCCGCACGATGACCTCGTGTGCGCGGATGCGCCGATCCGCTGGCCAGCCGGCCCCGGCGGTCAGTGCGATGGCGACGTGACCTGCCGCATCCTCATAGGCCAGCGTGTGGTTGTCGAACTCGGGGACGATGCCGAGGTCATGCAGGAGGGCTGAGACGTAGAGCAACTCGCGGTCGGCGCCGAGGCCGCGAGCGGTGCGGAAGCCCTCGGCCCAGAGCCACGACCGCTGCACGTGGTTCAGCAGCGACGGCGTGTGGTACTCCGTCGCGATCGCGAGGGCCGCCTGAGCGGCGAGGGTGTCCGGGCGGGGGTAGTCGGCGACGCGCATGTCCTCATCCTGCCAGGCCCGTTGAGCCGGTGAGGTGCCCGGCCGGACGGAGTACCGCGATGCCGACCGGCGGGGCCGAATCCGCGGTCTCCAGCAGCCGGGCCGCCTCGGGGAAGCCGACCGTGCGGCCGACGAGGTCCTGGGGGCGGAGCCGCCCGGACGCGACCAGGTCGAGCATCGCCGGGTAGTCGGCGGCGGCCATGCCGTGGCTGCCGAGCACGTCGAGCTCCCACGCGATGACGCGGTCGAGCGGAAGATCCGGAGTGGATGCGGGGAGCAGACCGACCTGCACGTGCCGGCCGTGCCTCCGCAACGAGCGGATGCCCGCGTTCGCGGTCTCCGGCGACCCGACCGCGTCGATGGAGGCGTGCGCGCCTCCGCCCGTCGCCTCCTGGACGCTCTGCACAGCATCCGGGCCGGCCGGAACGGTGTGCTCCGCGCCCGCTCGGGCCGCCGCCTCCAGGGCGGCGGGGGAGCGCTCCACAGCGACCACCCGCGCGCCGAGGGCCGAAGCGATCATCACCGCACTGAGGCCGACACCGCCCGCGCCGTACACGGCGAGCCACTCGCCGGGCTGGATGCGCGCCCGCGCCGTCACCGCACGGAACGCCGTCGCGAACCGGCAGCCGAGAGCGGCGGCCGCAGCGGAATCCAGCCCGTCCGGCACCTGGACGAGGTTCGTATCCGCCGCCCGCACGGCGACGAACTCGGCGTGCGAACCCCAGTGCGTGAAGCCGGGCTGCGTCTGATCCGGGCACACCTGCGCCGCGCCTGCCCGGCACCATTCGCACTCGCCGCAGCCGTTGACGAAGGGCGCCGTCACCCGATCGCCGGGCCGCCACCGCGTGACGCCCCGCCCCACCGCTTCGACGACGCCGGCGAACTCATGCCCGGGAACGTGCGGAAGATGCACGGAGTCGTCGTGACCCATCCAGGCGTGCCAGTCGCTGCGGCAGAGGCCGGACGCCTCCACCCGGACGACGGCGCCGCCCTCCGGAAGCGCGGGTTCGGCGAGATCGGCGACCTCGACCGGGCCGCCGAAGCGCTCGTAGTACAGGGCTTTCACGTGTCCTCCTTCTGGGCCGTCAGCAGCGCTACTGCTGGCCGGTCCGCCTCCGCCCACTCCAGCTCGGCCAGCCGGGCCGGGGCGACCCACCGCAGCTCGTCATGGTCGGTGCTCTTCGTCGGTACGGGCCCGACGAAGCGGCAGTAGTAGCAGGCCAGCTCGATCGCACGGCCGTCGCCGCGCACAGTGACCGTCCGGTCGAGCAGCGCCCCGACCTGGATGCGGACGCCCAGCTCCTCCACGATCTCCCGTGACAGGGCCGCTTCCGGGGACTCGTCCGGCTCGACCTTCCCGCCCGGGAACTCCCAGAGCCCGGCGGCATCCCTTCCGGGAGCGCGGCGGCAGGCGAGCACGCGGCCGCCGCCTCCCTCGCGGAGGACCGCGGCGACGACGAGGACGGGCTGCACCATCCCATCCTGCCGTGCCTGACGACCGTGCAGTGCCGCGACGCCGGCTTGCCGGATCCGAATCCCGCGCGACGCTGCCGGATCCGCCCTCCCGCACGCGGCCTCCCGGCTCGCGCGCATCCAGGCGCTAGCATCCGGGTATGGGGCAGACCTCGTCGGCGCGACGGCCGTGGATCGTCGTGGGACTGTTCGCGAGCCTGCTCGCCCAGCTGTGGATGATCGTCGTCGGCGTCTGGCTGCTCGTCTTCGCGGAAGACGACGCCTCGACCCTCGCGCTGCTCGGCTTCTGGTGCTCGATCGGCACCGTCTACCTGATCGTGGCGCTCATCGTGCTCGGGCGTGTCTCGAAGCGCACCACCGCCGACGGACGTCCGGCCCGGTGGGAGACCGGTCGCATCGCCCGCCTGATATCGATGACCGAGACCATTCTCGCCAGCTTCATCGGGCTGGCGGCCGCCGTGCAGGTGCTGGCGCTCCACAACGACCCGCAACTCGGGTCGGTCACCGACCTCGTCGGCGTCTGGTCGATGCTGCTGGCCTGGGGATTCCTCCACTGGGGCTTCTCCCAGATCTACTTCCAGCGCTACTACGCCGCACCCGCACCGATGCTGCGGTTCCCCCGCGTCGACGCACTGCCGCGCACCGAGCCGGGCTTCGTCGACTTCGTGTACTTCGCCTTCACCGTCGGCACCACGTTCGCGGCCTCGGACGTCGAGGTCCTGACGACCCGGATGCGGTGGACGGTCGTCTGGCACTCCGTGCTCAGCTTCTTCTTCAACGGCTTGATCATCGTGCTCGCACTGAACACCATCATGTCGTCGGCCAAATAGCGGTCAGAGCAGAGTCTCCACGCCGATTCGCACGCGGTCGCCGAGCTCTACGCCCTCGGCGCGCCGCACCGCGGACTTGATCGGCACGACGTAATGGCCGTCCTCCTGCGGGAAGATCGAGGTCGACCAGCGCGAACCTCCGAGCGTCACCGACACCTTCACCGAGTCGAAGCCGGCGGGTGGATGCGGCTGCAGCCGGATCTCCTCGGACACGTCCAGGGGGAGCCGGGCGAACACCCACAGCTCGCGGCGTGAGGCCCAGCGGAAGAGTTCGGTCTCGAATTCGTAGCGGTAACCGGCCATGTCCGCCAAGCTACCGGCTCGGCGCCGATCGCCGAATCCGATCGCCGCATCCGATCGCCGCATCCGATCGGCGCATCCGATCGGGGACGAGCCACTCGATCAGGGACAATAGGGGAGGGCGCCCGGTCGGGCGCCGGTTCGAGGAGTCCCATGCGCTGGCCGAGATGGTTCCGCAGACGCGCCGAGAAGACGACGCGGACGCGTCCGTTCGACGAGGGCGCCTTGCCGGAGCCCGTCGCGCCCACCCTCGAGCAGTCGGTCGACGAGGGGATGCTGCTGGCCGATTACGCCACCCGCATGGCGATCAAGAACCACATCGTCGTGGACACCATCCAGTACGGCAACTCCTACGACCCCGCCCTCCACGCCATGGAGGCGGCGGCGATGCTGCGCGAGCTGGCGTCGGAGCAGGGCATCGCGGCCGGCCGCATCGAGGAGGAGGTGGCCGCCGCCGAGACGCTCGGCGGCGACGCGATGCACCCGCACGACTACCGCCGGGTGGATGTGGACAACCTCCGGCTGCGGCGGGATGCGGCGCTCGCTCTCGCTGCGGCGCTGCGGAGGAGGGCCGACTCCGACGACGAGCTCGCGGTCCTCGTGGAGCGCGGGCGGAAGGACGCCTGGGATGAGGTCGGCCGCGCGATCGAGGCCGGGCTGGATGCGTTCTCCGGTGCCGAGGCGCTGAAAGCGGACTACGAGCGCGAGAAGCCGGCACGGCTGAACCTGCTGATCCGGCGCGACCTGGCGCGGCTCGAGGAGCAGCGGACCGGTTACTGATCGCCGGTCGCGCCGGAGGAGCGGAGGCTGACCGCGGGCACGAGATCGCCGACCTCGGAACGCACCCACACCTCCCCGCTCTCGCGCTTCTCGGCGTGCGTGCTGAAGCGGTACAGGAACATCCGGGCGCGCACGGCCCGTGGCGGTGCACCGTCGAAGGGATCGCGCCGCAGCAGCTTCAGGGTCGGCCGGTCCGCCTCCAGCAGCCGCAGCAGGAACACCTCGAACCACGGGGAGTCGCGCGAGCCGAGCGCGAGGAACCACATCAGCCAGTCGAGGCGCAGGTGGTACGGCGCGAACTGGCGAGGGATGCGGTCAACGTCACCGGGTTTGCCCTTGAAGCCGTACTCCTGCCAGCGCGCATCGGGGTCGGTGGCGTCGTCCGCTGTGCCTTCCACGACGACTTCGTAGCGCTCCTTGGTCACACTGCCGAACGCTCCGTAGGCGTTGACGAGGTGCCAGCGGTTGAAGCTGGCATTCATCAGCTGGCGCCGGGAGAAGAGGTTCAGCAGCGGCCGCCAGCTCAGCACCAGCAGGAAGACGGTCGCCGCGACGGCGACGACGGCGAACCACAGCGGAACCTGCGTCGCTCCGATCGGACCGAGGTGCGCGCCGCCGAACAGCCACGAGAAGACGGGGTCGCTTATGCCGGCGAAGGCCAGCACGATCGTGATCCAGTTCAGCCACGCGAAGTTCCCGGTGAGTACCAGCCAGAGCTGGGTGAGGATCATGATCCCCGCGGCGACGCTCGCCACCGGCTGGGGGACGAAGAGGAACCACGGCACGATCAGCTGCGCGAAATGGTTGCCCAGCACCTCCACTCGGTGCCACCACTTGGGCAGCAGGTGCGCCGTCCGGCTGAACGGATTGGGCATCGGCTGGGTCTCGTGGTGGTAGTACAGGGCGGTCAGGTCGCGCCAGGCGCGGTCGCCGCGCATCTTGATCATCCCGGCGCCGAACTCCAGCCGGAAGACCAGCCAGCGCACGAAGACGACGATCGTGATCGGGGGAGCGGTGTCCCACGCGCCGAGGAACGCGACGACGAATCCCGCCTCGCAGAGCAGGCTCTCCCAGCCGAAGCCGTAGAACGTCTGCCCGACGTTGACGATCGACAGATACAGGAACCACACGATCAGGAACACCGGGACGAACGCGTACGTGGGAGCCAGCTGTAGAACGCCGACGACGACGAGCGCGGAGAGGACGGCGCCGGTCCACGCCACCGTCCGCAGCAGCCGGTCGGAGTAGCGCCACCGGAACAGCGTCGGCTGCTTCCGGGCGTAGGGATGCCGCAGGAACCGTCGCACCGGCAGGAGGCCGTGCTCGCCGAGCAGGGCCGGGAACTGGTTCACGGCCGACACGAACGCGACCACGTAGAGAGCGGCGACGCCGCGCTCGATCACCTCACGGGCGATCGTGTACTCGTCGCCGGCCAGCCATCCCGTGAGCCACGCAGGAAACTCCATCGACACCACCTCGTCGTCGGAATGCGTTCACCGTACGCCCGGCCGCCGACGCGGGCGAGCGGAGACGCCCAGCGCACATTCGTGACGAATGGTCGCTTGGCGGCGCTGCACGTGCACATTCGTGACGAATGGTCGCTTGGCGGCGCTGCAGGTGCACATTCGTCACGAATCGCAGTGGGCCCGGTGCGCCGCAGAGTCGGTCGCGAGGGTCAGGCCGCCAGTTCGGCGTCGAGCCGGATCGCGCGGTGGTCGGACGCGCCGGCGGGCAGCACATCCACCGACTGGATCTCGAAACCGGTCGAGGTGACGAAGTCGAAGTAGCCGGAGAAGAACTTGTAGCGCAGGTAGGTCGGCTCCGTCGTCCGCTTCAGCGCGTAACCGGAGGTGGTGAGGTGCCGCTCGAGGCCGCGGATGAACCACGGATAGTTGAAGTCGCCGACCATGACCGCGGGCGTGTCGGGGGAGAGCGAGCGCATCCCGTCGTGGGCGGAGGCGATCTGCTTGCGTCGCAGCGAGTTGAGCGCCGTCAGGGGGGCCGCGTGGAAGGAGCCGACGAGGATGTCCTCGCCGTTGTCCCTGTCGCGGAGGTGGACGGCGAGCAGGCGCTCGTTCGCCGGGGCGAGCACACGGTCGTGCAGCGACTTCTGCACAGCGAACACCTGGCTGTGGAGGATCTCGTAGCGGTCGTCGCGCACATACACGGCGAGGCCGAGCCGGTTGGCGCGCGTGCTGTCGGCGAGCACCAGGTGGTGCAGTCGTTCGGGGAGGGCTTCGCTGTCGCACTCCTGGAGGCACAGGACGTCGACGTCGTATGCCTCGGCGATCCCCGTCAGCTCACCGCTCGCCGCGTGCTTGCGCAGGTTGTAGCTCACGATCCTCAGGGTCATGCACCTCTTCTCGAACCACTCGACGCGGCCGGCGTGGATGCGGGCCCTCGTCTGTCATTCTGTCGCACTTGAGACGCGGTTCAAGCGGGCCCGTGCCATCGCACAAGGAATTCACATCGCCGTCACCCGTGGTTCGGGCGATAGTGTCGACGCATGGCAGGCGATGCGGTTGTGCTCACGGTCCCCGGGCCCCACGGCGACCGGGAGGTGCGCATTTCCAGCCCTGACCGGGTCATCTTCCCCGAGCCGGGGATCACGAAGCTGGACCTCGCGAAGTACCTCGTCGAGGTGGGCGGCGCCTTCGTGCGCGCGAACGGCGACCGGCCGGTGTCCCTGCAGCGATTCCCCGACGGGATCGACGGGGAGCAGTTCTTCTCCAAGAACCCGCCGCGCGGAACCCCGGAGTACGTGCGCTCCGTGAACGTGGTCTACCCGAGCGCCCGGTCGCATCCCCAGCTGGTCATCGATGAGCCCGCGGCAGCAGTGTGGGCGGCCCAGATGAACACGGTGGTGTTCCATCCGTGGCCCTCGCGCGCGGAGGACTCGGACAATCCGGACCAGCTGCGCATCGACCTCGACCCGCAGCCCGGCACGGGGTTCGCGGACGCCGTCCCTGCCGCGATCGAGCTGCGCGCGGTGCTGCGGGATGCGGGGCTCACCGCGTACATCAAGACCTCCGGCAACCGCGGCCTCCACGTCTTCGCGCCGATCACACCGTCGCGCGAGTTCCTCGAGGTGCGCCACGCGGTCATCGCCGCAGCCCGGGAACTCGAGCGGCGGATGCCCGACCGCGTCACCACGGCCTGGTGGAAGGAGGAGCGCGGCGAGCGGGTGTTCGTCGACTTCAACCAGGCGAACCGCGACCGGACCATGGCCGGCGCATACAGCCCGAGGCCGCTGCCTCACGCCTCCGTTTCCGCACCGGTCACCTGGGACGAGCTGGAGCACGTCGACCCCGCGGACTTCACGGTTCTGACGATGCCGGATCGCCTGCGCACGGTCGGCGATCCGTGGGAGGACTTCGGTTCCGAGCCCGGTACCGTCGACGCCCTGCTGGAGTGGTGGGAGCGCGACCTCTCGAACGGGCTGGGCGAGCTGCCGTTCCCGCCCGACTACCCGAAGATGCCGGGGGAGCCGCCGCGCGTGCAGCCGAGCCGGGCGAAGAAGGCCTAGCGGTCCGTTCCCATGGGCGTGACGGCGGGGTCCGACGTGGTGCCGCTGGTGCTGTTCGTGGTGCTGGCGGCGCTGTTCGCGCTGCTCGGGCTGCTCCTGATCCTGCGTCCGGGGCGGGCTGCCGCCTTCTTCGCCGACGCGGAGGCGCGGCGACGGTTCCGCGCGCGGGACGCGCGGACTCTCGGCGCGATCTTCGCGGTGGGCGGGGGAGCCTTCGTCGTGCTGGGCGTCGTGCGGTTGGCGTTCATCCTGAACGGCGGCTGAGCGCATCCCGACACCCCTGAGCGCAACGGGGGCGACGGAGGCGATCGCCTACGATGAGAGGGGGCCGGACAGGCCCCGGACCGCCGAGCATGCGAAGAGGGAGGGGCCATGCCGAAGCCGCGCACGCGCCGCGTCCCGGTGCGCATGTCCCGTCCCACCGAGACCGGCAGGTGGCTGCGGCAGCTGCACTTCTCGGCGTTCTCGCTGGTGATGATGGGCGTGCTCGTGCTCGCGGTCCTCATCCTCGCCCCCACGGTGCAGGCCTTCCTCGCGCAGCGCCAGCAGATCGCCGACCAGCAGCATCAGGTGAACGAGCTGGCCGCGCAGGTCAACACGCTCAAGGACCAGCGTGCCCGCTGGAACGACCCCAGCTACCTCCGCGCCCAGGCGCGCGACCGGCTGTACTACGTGATGCCGGGCGAGGTCAGCTACCTCGTCATCGACGACCGTCCGCCGGCCGCGAAGCAGGACACGACACCGGTCACATCCAAACTGGTGAAGACCCAGACGGATTGGGTCGGGTCGCTGTTCGGCTCCATCATGGGAGCCGGACTGACGGATGCGACACCGCAGCAGCTGAGCGGCACGCCCGCCCCCGTCCCCACTCCCGCGGCGACGCCGACGACATTGCGCGCCGAGCGGCCGAGCTGCTGCGACACGACGGCGATGTCGTCATCGGATACGG
>NZ_JBNDHX010000069.1:0-20713 GCF_056755275.1 Leifsonia sp. HAY1-4F | reverse complement strand
TCCGTCGTCGGCAGCGTCAGATGTGTATAAGAGACAGGGTCAGGGGAGGTTCGCGGCGGCGCGGAGGGCGCCGGAGTGGACGAGGGCGTAGGTCGCCTCGATCTCGGGGGAGAGGTGGCGGTCGGGTCCGGGACCCGGGACCCGGGCGCGCAGGGCCGCGATGACGGCGCCTGTCGCGGGGCCGGACTGCAGCGGTGCGCGGAGGTCGGCGCCACGTGCCGCGGTCATCACCTCGATCGCGATCACGCGGGCCAGTCCGTCGATGGCGCGACGGAGCTTGCGGGCGGCCGCCCATCCCATCGACACGTGGTCCTCCTGCATCGCCGACGAGGGGATGCTGTCCACCGACGCCGGCACCGCGAGCCGCTTGAGCTCGGACACGATCCCGGCGGCGGTGTACTGGGCGATCATCAGGCCGGAGTCCACGCCGACCTCCTGCGCGAGGAACGGCGGGAGGCCCTGGTTGCGTGCCGGGTCCAGGAAGCGGTCGGTACGCCGCTCGGACATGCTGGCCACATCGGCGACGGCAATGGCGAGGAAGTCGAGCACGTACGCCACCGGCGCGCCGTGGAAGTTGCCGTTCGACTCCACCCGCCCATCGAGGGTGAGCACCGGATTGTCGACGGCGGACGCCAGCTCGCGCGATGCCACGAGCTCCGCGTGCGCGAGCGTGTCCCGGGCGGCGCCGTGCACCTGCGGGGAGCAGCGCAGCGAGTACGCGTCCTGCACCCGCGTGCACTCCGGTCCCTTGTGACTGGCCACGAGCGGCGAGCCGGCGAGCAGCGCACGCAGGTTCGCGGCCGAGACCGCCTGTCCCGCCTGCGGACGCAGCCGCTGCAGGTCGTCCGCGAACACCGCGTCGGTCCCGAGCAGCGCCTCCACGCTCATCGCCGCCGCGATGTCGGCGTCGGTCAGCAGCCCGTGGAGATCGTGGATGGCGAGAGCCAGCATCCCGAGCATCCCGTCGGTGCCGTTGATGAGGGCGAGCCCCTCCTTCTCGGCGAGGACGACCGGCCGGATGCCCGCGGCGGCCAAGGCGTCGCCCGCGTCGAGCAGCTCGCCGTCGACGCGCACCTTTCCCTCCCCCATGGCGGCCAGTGCGCAGTGCGCGAGCGGCGCGAGGTCTCCGGAGCAGCCGAGCGAGCCGTACTCGTGCACGACCGGCGTGATGCCTGCATTGAGCAGCGCGGCGTAGGTCTCGACCGTCTCCGGGCGCGCTCCTGTGCGTCCCGTCATGAGAGTGGAGAGGCGCAGCAGCATGAGCGCCCGGACGACCTCGCGCTCGACCTCGGGCCCTGACCCTGCGGCGTGGGAGCGGACGAGGCTGGCCTGCAGCTGGGCGCGTCGGTCGGCGGGGATGAATGTGGTGGCCAGGGCGCCGAAGCCGGTCGAGATGCCGTAGTGCGGTTCGGTGTCGTCGGCCAGGGCCTCGACGATGGCGCGCGAGGCGGCGACCTGGTCGAGGGAGTCCGGATCGAGTCCGATGCGGGCGTCGTGGCGGGCGACGGCGACGACGTCCTCGACGCGGAGAGGCCCGGCGCCGACGGTGACGGTGGTCTGTGTCTGGAGCATGGTCCGATCCTCGTCGGGCGCCTGCCCGGGCGCTGCACGCGTAGGCTCAGACGTGTCCGGGATCCCAGACGGACGCGACTGCAGCCGGGAGGTGTGGGGATGAGCAAGGTGCCCGCCGCGGAGAACACCCTCCGCATCCTCGGCTACCTCGGCGCCCAGCGCGGACCGGCGCCCGCGGCCGCGATCGCCGCCGCGCTCGGACTCCCGCGCTCGACCGTGTACCACCTGCTCACGGTCCTCACCGAACACGGCTTCGTGCTGCACTTCCCCGAGGCCCGGCGGTACGGCCTGGGCGTCGCGGCGTATGAGCTGTCGAGCGCGTTCTCTCGGCAGCAGCCGCTCAGCCGTCTCGGCCGGCCCATCGTGGCGGCGCTCGTCGACGCGATCGGCGAGTCCGGTCACGTCGCGGTGCTGCACGGCCGCGACGTGGTCTACATCGTGGAGGAGCGGGCGCCGCGACGACCGCGACTGGTGACGGATGTCGGGGTGCGGCTCCCGGCCCACCTCACCGCGAGTGGCCGGGCGCTGCTCGCGACGCTGCCCCGCGAGCAGCTCCGCGCGCTCTACCCGGACTCCGACGCCTTCGAGGACCGCACCGGCTCGGGTCCGCATTCGTACGCCGAGCTGCGCCGGGTCGTCACCGAGGCGCGGGAGCGCGGTTACGCGACCGAGGACGGGGACGTGACGCCCGGCTTCGCGTCCGTCGCGGTATCGGTCCGCGATCACGCCGGCTGGCCGGCGGCCGGAATCGCGGTGACCTTCCCGCGCGACAGCATCCCGCCGGAGCGATGGGATGCGCTGGCAGCGCATGTGCGGGATGCGGCCACCGAGTTGTCCCGTCGCATCCGCGGCAGCTGACGCCAGCGCGGGGGAGAACCGGCTACCGGGCGGGCACGCCCAGCGGCTTGGCGTAGCAGAGGGAGTCGGGGCCGTCGACGTACTGACCGAAGTTCGGGATGCGCTGGTAGCCCGCACTTTCGTACAGCGCCATCGCGGCATCGTGCAGGGTCCCCGTCTCCAGGCGGAGCTCGGGGATGCCGGCCTCCCGGGCGGCCCCTTCGACCGCGGCCAGCAGGGCGCGCGCGACCCCCTGACCGCGCGCATCCTCGTGCACGAACATCCGCTTCAGTTCCGCCCAGTCGGGGATGGCACCGACGACCAGCGCCGCGATCCCGAGCGCGCGGCCGTCGACCCGGGCGACGAACACGGTGACACCGGGCTTCTCGAGCTCGGAGACGTCGAGCAGGAAACAGTTCTCGGGCGGGTACAGCGACAGCGCGAAGGCGTCGCTGAGCCGCAGCAACTCCACGATGTCCGGCTGGCGGGGAGGCTCGGGTCGGATCTCGGTCCGCATTCCTCGATGCTAGCCGGGCGGTCGTCCCACCGCACGCGCGGCAAGACTTGCGTACTCGATGCTCGCAAAACATTGGCACTCTCCGCCAAGAGTGCTAAAATCTGTGGCCGAGAGAGAGGCATAAAGGCCCTCTCACCAGCTGATTTCGACAAGAGAGGGGTACATCTGATGGCCATGTCGTTCGATCCTTTCTCCCAGTTGGACCGGATCGCACAGAGCGTCTTCGACACCAGCCGCCAACCGCGCGTGATGCCGGTAGACCTGTTCCGCGAGGGCGACCGCTACATCCTGAACGCCGACCTCCCCGGCGCCGACCCGGCCTCGGTGGATGTGGATGTGGACGGCCACCTGCTCACCATCCGCGCGGTGCGCAGCGGCGCCGAGCGCGAGGGAGCCCGGTGGCTTGCACAGGAGCGGCCCTCCGGTGCGTACATGCGCCAGTTCACGATCGGCGACGACGTCGACCCGGACGGCATCACCGCGACCTACGACAACGGCGTGCTGAGCGTCATCATCCCGGTGGCCGAGCGCGCGAAGCCGCGGAAGATCTCGGTGGAGTCCTCCGGCGAGCACCACGCGAAGGCGGTCTCCGCCGGGTAGGGGTCAGGACTGCGAACCCGGCGAGGGCGCGTCGTCAGGCGGCGGCGCGCCCTCGCGCCACCCACTCCAGGCGGCGCAGAGCCTCCGCGTTCCTCAGGTGCAGGAGGGAGTCCGCGAGCACCCCGGGGAGGCGCGTGACCGCTCCCGAGTACGGGTACTCCTCCATCCGCACGATGCAGCCTCCCCTCCTCGGCTTGACGTCGATGATGACCCGCTCGGTGCCGAACGGCCGCGTCTTCGCCTCGAGCACCACCCGCCGCGGCGGGTCCCAGACGTCGACCCGGGTCTCGTCGTTCAGCACGAGGGGCCACACCCCGACGGAGTGATGCAGGCGGGAGCCCTCGGCGGGATAGCGGCGATCGGCGGCGCGCAGGCGCGAGGCCCCGACGACCCACGTCGGGTACACCCACGGGTCGGCGAGGACGGCGAACACCTGATCCGGCGTGCAGGTCATCAGGCGGACGTTGACGGACATGGTCACTGCTCCGGGAACTCGGCGGGATAGAGGGGATCGGCGGTCGCCGACGGTGGCGCGAACAGCTGGTCGGGCGCAGGCGCGAGGTCCGGCATCCGGGTGAAGCCGAACTCGTGGCGGAGGGCGCTGCGAGCGGCGTAGTAGCCGCTGAGCCCGTGCACGCCGGGTCCCGGCGCGGCGGAGGACGACGCGAGGTACAGCCCCCGGCCGGGCATGCGCCACGGCTCGCTCGAGAAGACGGGCCGCGCGACGAGCTGGATGAGGTCGGGCGCACCGGCGGAGATGTCGCCTCCGCGGTAGTTCGGGTCCTGCTGCTCCATCTGGACGGCGTTCTTGGTCGAGGTGCCGATGATCAGATCGCGGAACCCCGGCGCGAACTGCTCGATGCGACGGATGATCGCCTCCGTGCGGTCCTCGGTGGAGCCGCGCGGAACGTGCGTGTACGTCCAGAGGACATGCTTGCCGGCGGGAGCGCGGGACGGATCGAACAGGCTCGGCTGCGAGAGCAGGACGTAGGGCGGATCGGACTGCCGGCCGGCGGCCACCGCCTGTTCCGCGCGGGCCACGTCCGAGCGCGAACCTCCGAGGTGAACCGTGGCCGTCTCGTACAGTTCGGGATCGGTCCACGGCACCGGGCCGGAGAGAGCGAAATCCGCCTTGAACACGCCGTTGCCGTCGCGGAACCCGGAGATGCGGCGCAGGTAGCCCGGGGACAGGCGGTCCTCGCCGAGGCGGGCGGCATCCTTCACGTGTGTGTCGAAGAGGACGACCCGCGAATCCTGGAGTTCGGCGAGCGACTCGACCGGCACATCCGCCACGATCTCCCCGCCGTGCGTCCGCAGGTCGTCGACCATCGCCTGCGCGATCGACCGGCTGCCGCCGACCGGGACCGGCCAGCCGCGCGCGTGTGCGTAGGTGGCCAGCGTGAGCCCGGCCGCCGCGCCCGCGAGGCTGGGCAGCGGGACCGTCGTATGGGCGAACGTCCCGGCGAGCAGCGCACCAGGCGCCTCCGTCCGGAAGGGCAGGTCCCACCACGGCCCGCCCTGGGCGAGAGCGGAGAGCGCGAAGCGGGCAGCGACCAGTGGATGCCGCGGTAGCTGAAGCAGCTGCGAACCGGTGAACTGGGCCACGGCATCCGCCTCGCGGACCAACGGGCCGAAGAGCGCACGCCACGTGGGCCCGTCGACGCCGAGACCGTCGGCGGTCCGTTCGAGGTCGCGGTACGCCATTGCGACGTGCCCGCCCTCGAGAGGGTTGCCGTAGGAGGCCGTCGGAACGATGAACGGCACCCGCCGCTCCAGCCCGAACCGTCGGAAGAACCCCGATGCGAGGGCGAGGGGATGCACCGCCGAGCACACATCGTGGAGGAATCCGGGAAGGGTCAACTCCTCGGTTCGCAGGCCGCCGCCGACCGTCGCGTTACGCTCGTAGACCCGGACGGAGAGCCCGGCTCGTGCCAAGGTGACAGCAGCGGACAGCCCGTTCGGGCCCGATCCGATGACGACGGCGTCGAGCTGTTTGCTGGCGGAGGCGCTCATACCTCCCTGTATACCCCGCCGCTCCCCGCGTTCCGATGCCGATCAGCAGCCCGTTCTCAGCGTCCGTGCACTAGTGTTGGCAGGTCGGCTCTTGACACTGCGCGTTCTGCGCGGATGGGTTTGTCAGTCAAGCGGGCCGGTTCCCTACCCGATCAGCGGTATGGATCACACAATCGTGAACGGCCCCGGACACAGATCGCCCGGGAATCATACGGTGCGCTGCGGCGTGCCGCCGCGCACTCGACATGAACCCAGGAAGAACATCCATGCCCGGTTACAACAAGGACCGACGATCGCAGCCCTCCGGTGCTGCACCCAAGAGCGGCAGCAGGAGCCCCAGCCACCGCGGCTACCGCGCCGAGGAGCCGGCGGCTGCCGGCAAGAAGGCCCGCTGGAGCACCGAGGACCGCGCCGCGCGCGGTCGTGCCGTCTACGGCACCCGCGACGACAACGCCGGCCGCGGCCGTGGCGAGCGCCCCAACTGGGAGCCCCGCGGAAAGGATGCGCGCCGCACCGAGCGCGTGTGGGAGGAGCGCGCTCCGCGAGACGACCGTCCCCGTCGTGACAGCGACGACCGTCCGCGCCGGTCGTATGACGACCGTGCCGACCGTCCGCGTGGTGACTTCGGTGCCCGCACCGACCGTCCGCGTGGTGACTTCGGTGCCCGCACCGACCGTCCCCGCCGTGACGCCGACGACCGCCCGCGTCGCTCGTTCGACGACCGTGCCGAGCGTCCCCGCCGGGATGACGACCGTCCGCGTCGCTCGTTCGACGACCGTGCCGAGCGTCCCCGCCGGGATGACGACCGCCCGCGCCGTTCGTTCGACGACCGCGCCGAGCGTCCTCGCCGCGATGCTGCCGACCGTCCGCGTCGTGACTTCGGCGACCGGGCCGAGCGTCCGCGCCGTGACGCCGACGAGCGTCCCCGCCGTTCCTTCGACGACCGCGCTGAGCGTCCGCGCCGCGACTTCGCTGAGCGCACCGACCGTCCCCGTCGTGATTTCGCTGACCGCGCCGAGCGTCCCCGCCGCGAGTACGACGACCGGCCGCGCCGTTCCTTCGACGATCGCGCCGAGCGTCCCCGTCGTGACTCCTCCTTCTACCCGTCGCGCGACGAGAAGCCGGCCTTCACCGCCGGTGAGGACGTCGTGCTCGAGCGACTCGAGGCGGACGCCATCCAGGCCGATGACGTGGTGGGCGTGACCTTCGCCGACCTCGGCTTCGGTGGCAACGTCGTCCGCGCCCTCGCCGAGCTCGGCGCTGACAAGCCGTTCCCGATCCAGGCCGCCACCGCCCCGGACGTGCTCGCGGGCAAGGATGTGCTCGGCCGCGGCCGCACCGGCTCCGGCAAGACCATCGCCTTCGGCGCGCCGCTCGTCGAGCGCCTCATGCAGCTCTGGGCCGACCAGGGCAAGTCGGGCGGCAAGCGCCAGCTGGGCCGCGCTCCCCGTGCGCTCATCCTGGCCCCGACCCGTGAGCTCGCCCTGCAGATCGACCGCACCGTGCAGCCGATCGCGCGCAGCGTCGGCCTCTTCACCACGCAGATCTACGGCGGCGTGCCCCAGGCCCGCCAGGTCGGTGCGCTGCAGCGCGGCGTCGACATCATCATCGGCACGCCCGGACGCATCGAGGACCTCGTGGAGCAGGGTCGCCTCGACCTGAGCGAGGTTGCGGTCACCGTCCTCGACGAGGCCGACCACATGTGCGACCTCGGCTTCCTCGAGCCCGTGCAGCGCATCCTGCGCCTCACCTCGGCGGGCGGCCAGAAGCTCCTCTTCTCGGCGACCCTCGACTCGGGTGTGGCGCAGCTGGTCAGCGAGTTCCTCGTCGAGCCCGCCGTGCACGAGGTGGCGGGCGAGGACCAGGCGTCCTCGACCATCGACCACCGTGTCCTCGTGATCGAGCACCGCGACAAGGGCGCGATCATCGAGCAGCTCGCCGACCGCGACGGCAAGACCCTGGTCTTCACCCGTACGCGCGCCTTCGCCGAGATGCTGGCCGACCAGCTGGACGACGCCGGCATCCCGGCCGTCAGCCTCCACGGAGACCTCAACCAGTCGCGCCGCACGCGCAACCTGGCCCAGCTCACGAGTGGCCGTGTCAACGTCCTGGTGGCGACGGATGTCGCCGCGCGCGGCATCCACGTCGACGACATCGACCTGGTGATCCAGGCGGATGCTCCGGATGAGTACAAGACCTACCTGCACCGCTCCGGCCGCACCGGCCGCGCCGGCAAGCAGGGGACGGTCGTGACCCTCATCCCGAAGCAGCGTCAGCGCCGTATGAACGAGCTCCTCGACCGCGCCGAGATCGAGGCGGACTTCGTCCCCACCGCCCCCGGTGACGACCTGCTCCTCACCCTCGTGCCGTAACACCGCTCAGCTCTGAGCGCAGAAGGACCGTCCTCGACACTTCGTGTCGGCGACGGTCCTTCTGCATTTCCGCCGGGGCGTATCGAAGGAGATCGGGTGTCGAATCTCCTTCGAATGGCAGTAGTGAAGGAGATTCGAACGGTGTTCGTTCGAATCTCCTGCACAAGCTGGAGCAACATGAAGGCCGGGATGGCGAGGCGTCAGTCGGCGGCGGGCGGGACGAGGGTGAAGCGGCCGTCGTCGGCGGGTGCGGCGCCGGCGGCTCGCGCGAAGGCGTCGAAGGCGCGGGCGGCCGCCGCGCGGGAGGGTGTCGGCATGGCGGCCAGGACGTCGGCGATCGCCTGGCGCCGGTGGTCGATCACCCGCTCCACGAGGCTCCGGCCGTGTCCCGTCAGGTGGAGGCGGACGTAGCGTCGGTCGGCGGCGTCCCCCTGGCGTTCGACGAGTCCTGCCCGGACGAGCTTCTCACTCAGGCGGGTCGCATTGGATGCGTGGATGCCGAGCTCGGCGGCGACGTCGCCCGGCGTGCGCGGGCCGTGGGTGGCGATCAGCACGAGCACCCGCAGTTGCGGCGACGTCACGACGTCCTCGACCTCCATGACGGAGCGTGCCGCGACGCGCATCAGCACGTCGGCGGCTCCCAGGGCGGCCTCGATCTGTTCGTCATTGCTCACGTGTCTTTTCTACCCCGAATCCGTTGCGGTAGTGCAATAGCTGCGCATCCATGGTTCTGCGCGTCGATCAGTGGGATAATTGCGCCATCGCAAACAAGGAGGCGATGACCATGGTCCAGGAGAACGGACGGGACGGGCTCGAGGGCCGCTACACCCAGGTGGACCCGGAGACTCCGGAGCCACGGGGAGTCCACGGGCAGTACACCGAACACGACGGGGTGGGGCCGGAACCCGACATCGCCGGCACCTACATCGGTGCGGAGCGGGACGGGCACGAACCGCTGGTCCGCAGCACACACCAGCGCATCGGCAACTACCCGAAGGCCGAGCACGAGCCGACCGAGCACGAGCACACGCACACCAACGAGCACGGGCACGAGCACGGGCACAAGCACGGCCACACCGAGAACGAGAAGTGACCCGCCGAGACCACCGCGTCATTCAGCGCGGTCGCTGAACGTATCGACCCGGTAGGGTTCCGCATCCGCCTCGCGGAAGGCGAGCCCGTGCCCCGGCGCCGATCGGTCGGGCACCAGCGACCCGTCCCGCAGAGCCGGAACCCCGTCGAAGAAGATCCGCTCGATGCGCACATGGTCGTGGAAGTACTCCACGTTGATCGCGACGTCCTCCGCCGCCGCGACCGAGGCGTGCAGCGCCGGCGCGGTGTGCGCGCTGAGCGGCAGGCCGAACGCCTGCGCGAGGACCGCTGCAGCGCGGAAGCCGCTGATCCCGCACCGTGTCGCGTCCGCCTGGAGCACATCCACGCATCCCGCCGTCAACAGGTCGCGGAAGTCGGCAGGCACGTACCCGTACTCGCCGGCGGCCACGCGGATGGGCGCGGGCACCCGGTCGCGCAGCAGGCGGAGCCCGTCGCGGTCGTCGCTGGAGACGGGCTCCTCGAACCAGGTGACGCCCTGTTCCACGAACCGCTCGGCCAGCGCGAGAGCCTGCTTCCGTTCGTAGGCCCCGTTGGCATCCACGAACAGCTCGACCCCGTCACCGATAGCCTCTCGCGCCACCGTGACCCGCCGCAGATCGTCCGAGGGATGCGTCCCCACCTTCATCTTCACGGCCCGGATGCCGTCCGCGGCCCACGAACCCAACTGATCCGTCAGCTCGGCATCCGTGTAGTCGGTGAAGCCGCCGCTCCCGTACGCGGCGATGGTGTCGTGCGCTCCGCCGAGGTACTGCGTGAGGGACACGCCGGCGAGGCGGGCGGCGAGGTCGTGCGCCGCCACATCCACCGCGGCGACGGCGCTGGCGCCCACTCCCGGCCACCCGGCGTTGCGGACCGACCGTGCCATCGCCCAGAACGTCCTCGCTGTGTCGCGGGGATCCGCTCCGAGGACGACCCGGGACAGCACGTCCCGGACGATCCCGAGCGCCGACGGAGACGTGTACGCGTAGCCGAGGCCGGTCTCCCCGCCCCCGCTCAGCCGGACCACGAGGACGCCGGTGCTGCTCCAGGTGATCGTCCCGTCGCTCTCCGGACGCTCCTTCCCTCCGGTCGCCGTGGGCACCAGGTACGCGTCCGCGGCGATCGAGTGGATGCGCGACCCGCCGTCACTCGTCATCGTCACCGCGATCCCGGTGGAGGGCGTTCTTGACCCGCTCGACGCCCTCGGTGACCAGCGACGTGGCCGAGTCCTTGATCACTTCGAAGCCGTCCGGGTCGCCCTTCAGCAGGGCGAACGCCGTGTTCTTGGCGAACTCGGCCGTGATGTGCGGCGGCAGCGGCGGCACGTTCTTGCTGGTGTGCGCGTCGATCAGGGTGACACCGCGGTGAGCGAAGGCCGCGTCCCAGGCGGCCTCGATGTCATCGTCGCTCTCGACCGTGATGCCGTTGAACCCGAGCAGACGCGCCCAGCCGGCGTAGTCGACGGACTCGACGTCCTGCGAGGTGGACCACACCGGATTGGCGTCCTCCGTCCTCATCTCCCACGACACCTGGGTGAGGTCGTCGTTGTGCAGCACGAGGATGATGAAGCTCGGATCGCTCCACCGGCTCAGGTACTTCTTGATCGTGATCAGCTCGTTCATCCCGAGCATCTGGAAGGCGCCGTCGCCGATGGTGCAGACCACCGTGCGGTCCGGGTACGCGAATTTCGCCGCCTCGGCGTACGGCATGGCCGCGAGCATCGTGGCGAGGCGGCCGGACAGGTCGCCGCGCATCCCGTCGCGGAGCCGGATGTGCTGGCCGTACCAGTCGGCGGTCGTTCCGGCGTCGGCGGTGACGATCGCACCGGCGGGGAGGCGCTTGTTCAGCTCGTAGTACACCCGGCGCGGATTGACACCGTCGTCGTAGGCCTGCTCGGCCTGGGCGGCGAGCTCGTCCTCCCAGTCCCGCATCTCCGCTGCCGCCTTCTCCTGCCAGGAGAGGTCCTCCTTCTGCCGGAGGAGGGGGATGAGTTCGGCCAGCGCGGTCTTCACATCGGCCCAGATGCTCAGCTCGGTCGGGTAGCGGACGCCCAGCTGCTCCGGCCGCAGGTCGATCTGGATGCCGCGCGCCTGCCCGGTGGCGGGCAGGAACTGTCCGTACGGGTAGTTCGTACCGAGGAGCACGAGGGTGTCGCAGTCCTTCATCTGCTCGAAGCTCGGCCGCGAGCCGAGCAGCCCCAGCTGCTGGGTGTGGAACGGCACATCGGAGGGGACCACCTGCTTCCCGCGCAACGTCGTGATGACGCCGGCGCCCGCCAGCCGGGCCGCCTCCAGCACCTCCTCGGTCGCACCGTTCGCCCCGTGGCCGACCAGGAAGGTGACGCGCTCGCCGGCGTTGATGATGTCCGCGGCGGCCTGCAACTGGTCCGGGGGCGCGGCGAGGGCGGTGGATGGAGCGACCGCACTGGAGCGCGAGACCCACATCTTCTTCCCCGGCTCGACCATCTCCTCGCCCTGGATGTCGTGCGGGAAGATGATCACGCACGGCTGCAACCGCGTGATCGCGATGCGGAACGCCGCATCCACCACCGCCTGAGCCTGCGCCGGCGACACGATCGTCTGCACGTAGGCCGCGACGTCCGAGAACGTGCGCTCGAGGTGGCTCTCCTGCTGATTGGAGGTGCCGAACGCGTCCAGGCCCTGCTGGCCGACGATCGCGACGACCGGCTGGTTGTCCATCTTCGCGTCGTACAGCCCGTTGAGGAGGTGGAATCCACCGGGACTCGACGTCGCGATGCAGACGCCCACCTCGCCTGTGAACTTGGCGTGCGCGGTCGCCATGAGGGCCGCGATCTCCTCGTGCGTCGGCCGGATGTACTCCAGGCCGTCGCCCTCCCGCTCAGCCTTCCCCAGCGCGCCGTCGAACTCCCCGATGCCGTCGCCCGGGAAGCCGAACACCCGCCGGACACCCCACTCGCGGATGCGGCCGATCACGAATTCACTCACCGTCGTCATGTGTCTCTCCTCGTCGCTTCGTGTGTTCGTTTCGCGTGTTCACCGGCCATCCAACCCTCGGCTCGCGCCGGGTCAACGCCCGGGGCGTTCCAGCAGCCGGTCCGCGGCGCGCGCGGCCACCGCCATGATCGTGAGGGCCGGGTTCGCGCTGCCCTGGGTCGGCAGCACGCTGCCGTCCGTGATCAGCAGGTTCGGGACCGCGAAGCTCCGGCAGTCGCGGTCGACGACGGCCTGCTTCTCGTCGTCGCCCATCCGTGCGCCGCCCACGAGGTGCGCATAGCGCTGCACGGTCATGGTCTCCTGCGCGCCCGCGGCCTCCAGGATGCGCTCCATCGTGGACTGCGCCGCCGCCGCGAGCGCGCGGTCGTTGTCGCACTGCGAGTACGAGAAGTGGGCGACCGGCAGACCGTAGCGGTCCGTCTCGTCCGCCAGGGTCACGCGGTTGCCCGGCTGCGGCAGGAACTCGCACAGCGCGCCGAGGCAGGCCCAGTGCACGTAGTCGGACATGTACCGGCGGAGGTCGGCGCCCCAGTGACCCTGCGCCATGACGTGCTCGGCCCAGGTGATCGGCAGCGGCGACACCGTCTGGATGGAGTACCCGCGCTTGTAGGGCTTCGTCGGGTCCGTCTCGTAGAACTCCTCGGTGCTGACCTCGGGCGGCGGCCCTTTCCACATCCGGATCTCCTGCGGGAAGCGCCCGGCGGTCTGCGGTGCGCCCTGCACCATGAGGTAGCGCCCGACCTGATCGAAGTCGTTGCACAGTCCGTCGGGGAAGCGGCGCGACGTCGAATTGAGCAGCAGCCGCGGGGTCTCGATCGAGTACCCGGCCACCGCGACCATCCGCGCCCGCTGGAACCGCGGGACGCCGTCGCGGAAGTAGTGCACGCCGGTCGCCCGGCCGGTCCTCTCGTCGAACTCGATGGATGCGACCATGCTGTCGGCGCGGATCTCGGCTCCGTGCTCGAGCGCATCCGGGAGGTGCGTGATCAGCGGAGACGCCTTCGCATTCACCTTGCAGCCCTGCAGGCAGAAGCCGCGGTAGATGCAGTGCGGGCGGTGCCCGAACCGGCCGTTCGTGATCGCGACCGGGCCGACCTTCGCCATGATGCCGGCCGCCTCGGCGCCGCGCTGGAAGATCTCGCCGTTGCCGGAGACGGGATGCGGAGTGTGCGGGTAGCGGTGGGGATCGCCCCAGGGCCAGTCCTCGCCGGCGACCGGGAGTTCGTTCTCGATGTCCGCGTAGAAGGGGGCGAGCTCGTCGTAGGCGATGGGCCAGTCCGCGCCGACACCGTCGTTCGTCCGGGTGCGGAAGTCGCTCGGATGGAAGCGCGGCACGTAGCCCGCGTAGTGCACCATGGAGCCGCCGACGCCGCGGCCGGAGTTGTTGGAGCCGAGGGGGACCGGGTCGTGGCCGCCGATCTGGCGGGGCTCGGTCCAGTACAGGTGGTGCGATCCGGCCTCGTCGCTGACCCAGTCGCGTTCGGGATCCCAGAACGGCCCGGCGTCGAAGGCGACCGCGCTCCAGCCCGCGCGCGCCAGGCGCTGCAGCAGCACGGAGCCGCCGGCGCCGCAGCCGACGATCGCGATGTCGACCTCGTCGGTGTCGGCGAAGCGCCGCATGCCGTCGATCAGGTCCGGGCGGGTCCGCGATCCATCGGGCGTGAGCAGCCAGGCGGAGGCGTTCCTCTCGCGGACCGCGTTCACGAGCCGGCCTCCGGTCCGGGGCCGGGACCCGGCGCACCCGGGCGTTCCGGGCCCTCAGCGGCCGGCCGGGTCGACGGCACGGCCTCGGGATGCGCGTCCGCGACCTCGAACGGCTCCCGCTTGCCGACGCCCAGGTTCTTGTACCCGCGCGGGTAGGCGGGTCCGTCGAAGCCGATCTCGTCCCACGCGTCCGGGTGGCTGTAGAAGGCGGTGCACGCGTAGCGCGTCCACAGGCTCCACACCTGCGCGCGACGGTAGCCATGCCAGTCGCCGTCGCCGCTCTGCACCGCGTTCATCAGGGCGTGCCTGCTGTCCCGGTCGCAGTCGGCGAAGGACCGGCCGTATGCCGCCTGGGCGTCCTCGTCGAGCGCCGCGAGCGTCCCGTGCCACGCGTCGCCGTCGGCGGGCATGCTGTCGTAGTGCCAGCCGTCGCCCTGGCTCTCGGCGAGTCGCGCGTCCACCATCGCCGTGACGGGGACGCGGTCCTCGCCCCGCTGGTCGAGCACCTCGTCGAACAGGGCGGTGACGGTCGCCTGCTCGTGGAGGTCGAAGAATCGGATGTCGGCGGGACGGCCGATCCGGGCGAAGACGACGGAGGTGGTGGCGTCGTCCCAGGTGTCCGCCTGGTCGAGCACGCGGAAGCCGGGGAAGCGGTCGGGCACGTCGGCTCGCCCCTGCGTGGGCGGCGTCGTCTGCCGGGTCGCCCGGGGCGTCGTCGTCACTTCTCGCGCCTCAGGATCGCGGCGAGCAGGCCCATCCCGCCCACCATCGTCACCAGGAGCGGCGCGAGCAGCGGCGGCCCCATCTCGAGGTTGTAGGGGAGGTTGCGCCAGCCGCCGGGCTTCTGGCCGATTCCCCTGGCGTGAAGCCACGTGCCCTGGATGCCGTTGGCGACGATCGTGGCCGCGGCGATCGGGAGGAGGGTCTTCGCGGCCCGGCGGCTGAAGACGCCCGCGATGCCGGCCGCCGCCCCGACCGGCCCCAGCACGATGGGCGCCCACATCCACGGATCGCCGAAGCTGGCCTTGTCGTGCTCGAAGTAGATCTCGCCCGCGGTGACGAGGGAGCTGACCGCGGTCAGTCCGGAGAGGGAGCGCTCGAAGCGGCCGGTCTCGACGTTGCGGACCAGCCGGTCGATCCCGTGGACCGTCTGTGCGGCCTCCCGCCGCACCCGTACTCGTGCCCGTCCTCGTGCTCTGCGCCGGCCCACGCGACCTCCTCGATCATCCATATGTTTGCGTCACCGCAAGCGTTCCACCATCGCCGGGGCGGGTGAACCCCTGTCAGTGGCTTTCCCAGGGGCCTTTCATCCCGCCCGGTCCGGATCGGTCCGGACCGGTGGCCCGGCCGTCACTCGCGGGACTGCGCCTCCGCCGCCTCCCGGAACCGCCCGCGCGGGTCCAGAACCGTGCCGACGGGCGCGGTGTCCGGCGGCGTGAGGCCGTTGCCGATCCAGCCGAGGACGAGCCGGAGGCGCCGCGCCGTGCTCGGCAGGGCGATCGCGTGGTACAGCTTGTCGATCGCCCACGCCGGGAGGCCGCGCAGCGGGATGCCGCGGACGATGGCGGCGCCGCGCATCCCGCCGTAGCTCGCGAGCGTTCCGAGGGTCTTGTGGCGGTAGTCCAGAGGCGGGCTCCCCTCGAGCGCGCGGCGGAGGTTCTCGGCCAGCACCCGCGCCTCCCGGATCGCGTTCTGCGCGTTCGGGGGATAGTAGGCCGGCTGCTTCTGCGCGGTCAGGTCCGGCACCTGCGCATCGTCGCCGAGCGCCCACGCCCCGTCGAGCGGCGTTCCGTCGTCCCGGACCGCCTGCAGGCTCGCGTTGCACTGCACGTGGCCCTTCGGGCCGCGAGGCACATCCGCCCGGGCGAGCACCGGGTTCGGCGTGACGCCCGCCACCCAGACCAGCGTGTCGGTGGGATAGGTCTCCCCGCTGCTGAGGACCACCTCCCCGTCCTCGCAGCTCTTCATCTCCGTGTGGAGCAGGACCTGGATGCCGCGGCGGCGCAGCAGCCGGAGGGTCCAGGCGGACAGCTCCGGGGTGAGCTCCGCGGCGATCCGGCCGGCGGCCTCGACGAGCAGCCACGTCATCCGCTCCCCGTCGAGCTCGCGGTAGCGCTCGAACTCCGCGGCGGCGGTCCGCTGCAGCTCGGCGATCGCCTCGACGCCGGTGTACCCGCCCCCGATGAAGACGAAGGTCAGCGCGCGTTTCCGCTCGGCCCGATCGGCGGTGGCCGCCGCGAAGCGGATGCGGTCGAGTACATGGTCGCGCAGGTAGGACGCCTCCTCGACGCTGGAGAACCCGATCGCGGTCTCGGCGAGGCCCGGGATGGGAAGCGTCCGGGTGACCGCGCCGAGCGCGAACACCACGTGGTCGTACTGCAGCGGTCGCTGCGTCCCGTCCAGGGTCCGGACGACGGCGACCTTCGCCCCCGTGTCGACGGACTCCAGCGACCCGGACACCACCTCCGCATGCTTCAGCGGGCGCCGGAGCGGCACCACCGAGTCCCGTGCCAGAGTCTCGCCTCCGGCGACCTCCGGCAGCAGCGGTTTGTACGTCAGGTAGGGCTCCGGCTCCACCACCGTCAGCCTGAGACGGTGGGCGGCCGCGTCCCGGCGGAGGCCGCGGGCGAGGGTGAAGCCCGAGAACCCGGCGCCGAGGATGAGGATGTTCGGTTCTGGCATCTGCTCAGTCCTTCTGGTTCGCGATGGGGATGCGGTCCTGCGTCGTCGCCACTCCGCCCGAAAGCAGGTGGAAGGCGGCGCGGACCAGGGCGAAGTGGCTGTACGCCTGCGGCATGTTGCCGAGCTGGCGCGAGGCATGCGGGTCCCACTCCTCGCTCAGGAGCCCGAGATCGTTGCGGAGGCTCAGCAGGCGTCCGAACAGCGTCTCGGCCTCCTCCCGCCGGCCGGCCCCGATCAGGGCGTCGACCATCCAGAAGGAGCAGGCGATGAACACGCCCTCCTCGCCGGGAAGGCCGTCGTCGCTGCGTTGCGGCCGGTAGCGGAGCACCAGCCCGTCGTCGGTGAGGTCCTTCTGGATCGCATCGATGGTCCCGACGACGCGCGGGTCGTCCGGGGGCAGGAAGCCGACCCGGGGGATGAGCAGGAGGGCCGCATCCAGGTCGGTCGAGCCGTAGGACTGCACGAAGGTGTTCCGTTTGGCGTTGTATCCGTTGGCCAGGATGTCGCGGCGGATCTCGGCGCGCAGCCGCTCCCAGCGACGGACGGGACCGGCGAGTCCGAACTGCTTCGCCCCCTGGATCATGCGGTCGACCGCGACCCACGACATCACCTTGGAGTGGGTGAAGTGCCGGCGGGGGCCGCGCATCTCCCAGAGACCGTTGTCCGGCTCCCGCCAGATCGTGGCGAGGTGCTCGACCAGCGCACGCTGCACGTTCCACGCGTCGTCGCCCGCGCCGATGGTCGCGCGGGTCAGGGACAGACCGTCCAGCACCTCGCCCCACACATCGAGCTGCAGTTGATCGGAGGCCGCGTTCCCGAGTCGGACGGGCCGGGAGTCGTCGTAGCCGTCGAGCCACTCGAGGGATTCCTCGGGGAGCCGCCGGCGCCCATCCAGGCCGTACATGATGCGCAGATCCGCCGGGTCGCCGGCGACCGCCCGGAGCAGCCAGTCCCGCCAGGCCACCGCCTCCTCGGTGTATCCCGCCGTGAGCAGCGACTGCAGGGCGAGAGTCGCGTCGCGCAGCCAGCAGTAGCGGTAGTCCCAGTTGCGCGGGCCTCCCAGCTGCTCCGGGAGGGAGGTGGTCGGCGCCGCGACGATGCCGCCGGTCGGCGCGTAGGTGAGCGCCTTCAGGGTGATTAGCGAGCGCTGGATGGCGTCCGTGTGCGGTCCGTACGCCTTGCTCTGGGCGCTCCACCGGGTCCAGAACAACTCGGTGGCGGCCAGCGCCTGCTCCGGATCCGCCGGGGTCGGCCGCGGCTCGTGGCTGGGGAACCAGGTGAGGACGAAGGACACCCGGTCCCCCGCCTCGACGGTGAACTCGGCGACCGTTCTCTCGGCGCGGCCGGCCAGGGGGACGTCCGTGGTGACGAGCACCGCGTCCGGACCGGCCACCGCGTGGATGCCGCCCTCCGTGCTCGTCACCCACGGGGTGACGTGCCCGTAATCGAACCGGAAGATCAGCTCCATCTCCATCTCGACGACGCCCGAGACGCCCTCGACGATGCGCACCAGGTCGGCGGCATGGTCGCGGACGGGCATGAAGTCGATGATGCGCACCTGTCCGCTGGCCGTCTCCCACTCCGTCTCGAGGATCAGGGTCTCGTCGCGGTAGCGGCGCCGGGTGCACCGGCCGGACCCGGCGGGCGCCAGCCTCCAGCGGCCCGCCTCCTCGCTGCCGAGGAGGGCGGCGAAGCATGCGGGGGAGTCGAACCGCGGCAGGCACATCCAGTCGATGGACCCGTACGCAGACACCATCGCCGCGGTGTGGAGGTCGCCGACGATGGCGTAGTCCTCGATCCGATTCGTGGTCATAGACCCACGCTGCCGTGCATGATGCCGCCGTCCACGAACACGGTCGTCGCCGTCATGTACTTGCCGCCGTCCGAGACGACGAAGGCGACGACGTCCCCGATCTCTTCAGGGTCCGCCACGTGACGCAGCGGGATGGAGTTCTCCAGCTTCTGCCGGAGGGAGTCGTCCTTCATGGTCTGCTCGTTGATCGGAGTGTTCACGGCGCCCGGCGCCACACTCACCACCCGGACGCCCTGCGGCCCGAGCTCCACTCCGGCGGTGCGGGTGAGCATCCGCATCCCGCCCTTCGACACGCAGTAGGTCAGGTTGCCGGGCATCGGCCAGTCCTCGTGCACCGACGAGATGTTGACCACCACCCCACCCGAGCCCTGGTCGATGAAGCGCTTCGCGGCGCGTTGGGTGCCGAAGACGGCGCTCTTGACGTTGACGGCCATCACCTTCTCGAACGTCTCCTCGTCCAGCTCGAGGAGGCTGTGCCGCTTCTCGATGCCGGCGTTGTTGACGAAGGCGTCCAGCCGGCCGAACCGGTCGACCGCCGTTCCGATCAGCTTGTCGATGCCGGCCACGGTCGTCACGTCCGCCTCCACTCCGACGGCCCGGCCGCCCCCGGCGGCGATGTCCTTCACCAGATCGGCCGCGTCCTCCGGCTGCGCGACATAGTCGATGACGACTGCGGCGCCGGCCGCGGCGAGGGATCGGACGATGGCCGCCCCGATCCCGGTGTTGCCGCCGGTGACGATCGCGACCTTTCCATCCAGTTCCACGAGCACCTCCTCGAATCAGCCGCGGTGAACGCCGCGGGTGCCGCCCATTGAACGCTGCGTTTGCGTAAAGGCAAGGATGCTGCGAGGGCCCGCAGATTCGATCCAGGCGGTGCGGAAGCGCTGTACGCCGTGTCGAGGGGAGGCGATCCATGTAGACGAGGTGGCGATCCACAGTGGCCTCGCACGACGTATTGTCATGTTGGGCGAGTCCCCGTTCGCGAGGCCGGCCCCGTTTCAGCGAAGAAGAGGAGCGCCATGAGCTACGCCGTGACCAACCCCGCCACCGGCGAGACGGTCAAGACCTTCGACACCATCAGCGATGCCGACCTGGACGCGGCGATCGCCGCGGCGGACGACGCCTTCCGCAGCTGGTCGCGATCCACCACCGTGCAGGAACGGGCAGCCCTCATCCGGCGCGTCGGGGAGCTCCACGCCGAGCGCCGCCAGCAGCTCGCCGACATCATCGTGCTCGAGATGGGCAAGCCGGTCGAGCAGGCGCTGGCCGAGGCCGACTTCGCCGGAGCGATCTACGAGTACTACGCGGACCACGCGGACGAGTTCCTGCAGGACGAGCCCATCCGGCTGCTCGACGGCGACGGCTCCGCGATCATCCGGCGCTCGGCGCTCGGCGTGCTGCTGGGCATCATGCCGTGGAACTTCCCGTACTACCAGGTGGCCCGCTTCGCCGGCCCGAACCTCGTGATCGGCAACACCATCCTGCTGAAGCACGCGGAGCAGTGCCCGGAGTCGGCGGCGGCCATCCAGCAGATCTTCCTCGACGCCGGATTTCCGGAAGGCGCCTTCGTCAACATCTACGCCAGCCACGAGCAGATCGAGAGGGTCATCGCCGACCCGCGGGTCCAGGGCGTCTCGCTGACCGGTTCGGAGCGCGCCGGCGCGAAAGTCGCCGAGATCGCCGGACGCAACCTCAAGAAGGTCGTGCTCGAACTGGGCGGCTCCGACCCGTTCATCCTGCTCTCCACCGACGACCTGGATGCGGCCGTGCAGAACGCGGTGGATGCGCGCCTGGACAACAGCGGCCAGTCCTGCAACGCCGCCAAGCGGTTCGTCGTCATCGACGAGCTGTACGAGCCGTTCCTGGAGAAGTTCACGGCGAAGCTGGCAGAAGTCGAGGCGAGCGACCCGACCTCCGAGGACTCGGCTCTCGGCCCGCTGTCGTCGCTCCGCGCCGCGGAGACCCTCGACGAGCAGGTCAAGCGCGCGGTCGAGAACGGCGCGAAGCTGGTCCGCGGCGGCGGTCGCAACGGCGCCTTCTTCGAGACGACCGTGCTGACGGAGGTCGCGCCCGGCAACCCGGCCTCCCAGGAGGAGTTCTTCGGTCCGGTCGCGCAGGTGTACCGCGCGAAGGACGAGGACGAGGCGGTCCGCATCGCGAACGACACACCCTTCGGCCTGGGCTCGTACCTTTATACGACCGACAAAGAGCAGGCCTCGCGCGTGGCCGACCGGATCGAGGCCGGCATGGTCTTCGTGAACGTCGTCCTCGCCGACAGCGCGGAGCTGCCCTTCGGCGGGGTGAAGCGCTCCGGCTCGGGCCGGGAGCTGGGCCGTTTCGGTGCGGACGAGTTCGTCAACAAGAAGCTCATTCGCGTCGGCAACGACTGGTAGCCCTTTCCCTCCTGTTGCTCCCGACATTCGTCACGAATGTTGCCTTCGACGCCGTCGGAGTGCACATTCGTGACGAATGTCGCAGGCGGCGGATGCCTGCTTTCGCGCGGTCCGGCGGAGGTCGTTGCAGAACGGGGGTGAGT
>NZ_JBNDHX010000068.1:0-20980 GCF_056755275.1 Leifsonia sp. HAY1-4F | reverse complement strand
TCCGTCGTCGGCAGCGTCAGATGTGTATAAGAGACAGCCCCACCGTCGAGTCCGCAGAGATTGCATGCGACACGCCGGGGGAGCGTGCAATCTCTGCGTACTCGACAGTGGGGCTCGGGGTTACGCGGAGTCGGAGGTGGGGGCGTGGCGGTCGAGGAAGGCGTAGACCTCGGTGGGGTCGACACCCGGGAAGGTGCCGGTCGGGAGCGCGGCGAGCAGGGAGGTGGGGGTCCGGGCCGCGGGCCACGCCATCCCCTCCCAGCGGCCGGCGAGAGCGGTGGGCGGCCGACGGCAGCACGATTCGTCGGGGCACCGGGAGACGGCGCGATGAGCGGTCTCGCGGCCGCGGAACCACTTCACGTGCGCGAACGGCACGCCGACGCTGACGGAGTAGTCGCCCTCCTTCGCCTTCTCGACGCGTGACGTGCACCAGAAGGTTCCGCTCGGCGTGTCCGTGTACTGGTAGTACGGACTGAAGCGGTCGGCGACGTCGAACACGGTGCGTGCGGTCCAGCTGCGGCACACCGGCGTCCCCTCGACCGCGCCGAGCGCATCGGACGGGAAGGCGACCGAGTCGTTCTCGTACGCCTTGATGATCGTCCCCGACTCGTGCACCTTCATGAAGTGCACCGGGATGCCGAGCCGCGCGGTGGCGAGGTTGGTGAACCGGTGCGCCGCCGTCTCGTACGACACCGCGAACGCATCCCGGAGGTCCTCCATCGAGATGCGGCGGAAGTTCTTGGCCTCGGTGAGGAACGCGACCGCATCCTTCGCGGGCAGCAGGAGTGCCGCCGTCAGGTAGTTGGTCTCGATGCGCTGCCGCAGAAAATCGGCGTAGTTTCCCGGCTCGTCGTGATCGAGCAGGTGCGAGGCGAACGCCTGCAGGATGGGCGAGCGCGAGTCGCGGGAGGCCGACCGCTCGGTCGGCAGGTAGATGCGTCCGTTCCGCCGGTCGGTGACCGAGCGGGTGGAGTGCGGCAGGTCTCCGACGTAGTGCAGCGAGTAGCCGAGGTGGTCGGCCATGTCGGACACCGTCTGGTGCGAGACCGGCCCGCCGGTGTGCCCGACGACCGCGAGGAGCTTCGCTGCGATGGCCTCGAGTTCGGGGAAGTGGTTGTCGCGCGCCCGCATGGTGGCGCGCAGTTCCGCATTGGCGCGCCGCGCCTCCTCGGGCGTCGCGGCCCGCTCCCGGTGCAGCCGCTCCACCTCCTGGTGCAGGGCGAGGATGGCGTGCAGCGTCGTGTCGGGCACGGTTCGCGAGACGCGGGTCGGCTCGATGCCGAGGGAGGCGAACACCGGTCCGCGCTGCGCCCGCTCGACCGCGATCTCGAGTGCCGCGCGCTCGTCGGGCGCCTCCGGCGCGAGCAGGTCGTCGACCGTCACCTCGAGCGCCGCGGCGATCCCGCGCAGCAGGGCGAGACGCGGCTCGCGGTTGCCGTTCTCGATCGTCGACACCTGCGACGGCGCCCGGTCGACGGCCGCGGCCAGCGCCTCCAGCGTCATCCCGCGCTTCTGGCGGAACGCACGGATGCGCCGGCCCAGGGTGAGCGCGTCGGCTGCGGGGTGGTCGTCGTGCACGTCCTCGATGACGGTCATGGTGGCCATCGTGACACTGCGCCGAAGTTCTGGCAAACAGAAGAACGGGCGGATTTCTCCCGATGGATGTGGATGCGCGGCGCGCGGCAGGGCGAAGGATCGAGTCATCCGATCCGAGAGATCCCGACCGATGGAGGTCCCCATGCCAGAGCAGCCGATCCCCGAGCAGCCGATGCCGGAGCAGCCGACACCCGAGCAGCCGACGCCAGCAGACCGCACGCCGGCCCACCGCCCCGGCGACACCATCCAGACCGCCGCCGAACTGCAGCTGGAGTGGGATGCCGACGCGCGCTGGTCCGGCATCCGCCGCGACTACACGGCGGCCGACGTCGTGGCCCTCCGCGGCCCGGTCCGCGAGGAGCAGACGCTCGCCCGCCGCGGCGCCGAGCGGCTCTGGGAGCTCCTCCAGCGCGAAGGCACGCCCGGCGACCCGCGCTGGGTGGCCGCCCTCGGGGCGCTGACCGGCAACCAGGCGGTGCAGCAGGTCCGCGCGGGCCTGCAGGCGATCTACCTGTCCGGCTGGCAGGTTGCCGCCGACGCGAATCTCGCCGGGCAGACCTACCCCGACCAGAGCCTGTACCCGGTCAATTCGGTGCCCGCCGTGGTCCGCCGCATCAACAACGCGCTCCTGCGCGCGGGCCAGGTCGAGGGAACCGACGGCCCGGTGTCCGAGTGGATGGCGCCCATCGTCGCCGACGCCGAGGCCGGTTTCGGCGGTCCCCTCAACGCCTACGAGCTGATGCACGCGATGATCCAGGCGGGCGCTGCGGGCGTCCACTGGGAGGACCAGCTGGCGAGCGAGAAGAAGTGCGGGCACATGGGCGGCAAGGTCCTCATCCCGACCGGGCAGCACATCCGCACGCTCAACGCTGCACGCCTCGCCGCGGACGTTGCAGGGGTCCCGACCATCGTGATCGCCCGGACGGATGCGCTGGCCGCGACGCTGCTGACGAGCGACCACGACGAGCGGGACCGGCCCTTCCTCACCGGGACCCGGACCGCCGAGGGCTTCTACGAGGTCACCAACGGCATCGAGCCGGTCATCGCCCGCGGACTCGCGTATGCGCCCTACGCCGACCTGCTCTGGGTGGAGTCCGCCGAACCGGACCTCGACCTCGCCCGTCGATTCGCCGAAGCGGTGCACGCCGAGTTCCCGGGCAAGAAGCTCGCCTACAACTGCTCCCCGTCGTTCAACTGGCGCAGCCATCTCGACGACGAGACCATCGCCCGGTTCCAGCGGGAGCTCGCGGCGATGGGATACGCCTTCCAATTCATCACGCTGGCCGGCTTCCACGCCCTCAACCACTCCATGTTCACGCTCGCCCGGGACTACGCCACCCGGCAGATGAGCGCCTACGTCGACCTGCAGGATGCGGAATTCGCCTCCGAGGCCGACGGCTACACCGCCACCCGCCACCAGCGGGAGGTCGGCACCGGCTACTTCGACCGCATCGCGACCGCGCTCAACCCCGACAGCGCCACGCTCGCCCTGGTCGGCTCCACCGAAGCACACCAGTTCTGACCCCAGCCGCAGCTGTTCCTGAAGGAGACACGCACATGATCGAGATAACCGGGCCGCGCATCGACGGCACCGACCACATCCTCACCCCGGAGGCGATCGCCTTCATCGACCACCTGCACCAGGCCTTCGCCGGCCGGCGCCAGGAACTGCTGGCGGCACGCCAGCGGCACCGTGCGGATGCCGGGAACGGCCGCGACCCGCGATTCCTGAGCAGCACCGCCGCGATCCGCGATGACGACTCCTGGCGCGTCGCCGGAGCGGGTCCCGCCCTCGCGGACCGCCGTGTCGAGATCACCGGACCCACCGATCCCAAGATGGCGATCAACGCGCTCAACTCCGGCGCCCGCGTCTGGCTCGCCGACCTGGAGGACGCGACCAGCCCCACCTGGGAGAACATCGTCGGCGGCCAGCGGACGTTGCACGACGCCGTCCGCGGACGCCTCGCCTTCACCAGCCCCGAGGGCAAGGAGTACCGGGTCACCACGCCGTTCGCCCACACGCCGACGATCGTGATGCGCCCGCGCGGCTGGCACCTGGTCGAGAAGCACCTCGCGTTCACCGACCGGGCCGGGCGCACATCGCCCGCCAGCGCCTCCCTCACCGACTTCGGCCTGTACTTCTGGCACAACGCGCAGGCCCTGGTGGATGCGGGACGCGGCCCCTACTTCTACCTGCCGAAGCTGGAGTCGCACCACGAGGCGCGGCTGTGGAACGACATCTTCGTCTTCGCGCAGCAGCGCATCGGGATGCCCGTCGGCACCATCCGCGCGACCGTGCTGATCGAGACGATCCCGGCGGCGTTCGAGATGGACGAGATCCTCTACGAACTGCGCGAGCACTGCGCGGGCCTCAACGCGGGACGCTGGGACTACATCTTCTCCATGATCAAGACGTTCCAGGGCCGCGGGCGCCGGTTCGCGTTCGGAGACCGCGACCGCATCACGATGACGGTCCCCTTCATGCGCGCCTACACCGAGCTGCTGGTCGCGACCTGTCATCGCCGCGGGGCGCACGCGATCGGCGGGATGAGCGCGTTCATCCCGAACCGCCGGGATGCCGAGGCCACGACGCGCGCGCTGGCGCGGGTCGCGGAGGACAAGCGGCGCGAGGCCGGAGACGGCTTCGACGGCACCTGGGTGGCGCATCCCGACCTCATCCCGACGGCTCTCGCCGAGTTCGACGCGGTCCTAGGGGAGCGGCCCCACCAGGTGTCGCGGCGGCGGGACGAGGTGCGGGTCAGCGCTGACGACCTGCTCGCCGTGGGCGACGCCGACGCGACCGTGACGGATGCGGGGGTTCGGTCGAACGTCTCGGTCGCGCTGCGGTACATCGAAGCCTGGCTCCGCGGAACCGGAGCCGTCGCGATCGACGGGCTGATGGAGGATGCGGCGACGGCCGAGATCTCCCGCGCGCTGCTGCGGCAGTGGATCGACAACCGGATCGTCACGGCGGAGGGCACGCCCGTCTCGCACGAGACGGTCGCGCGCATCCTGGAGGAGGAGCTCTCACGACTGGACGACGAGGGCACCCGGTTCGCGGACGCCGCCGAGCTGCTGCGTCAGGTCGCACTGGGGGAGGAGTTCCCAACGTTCCTCACGATCCCGGCCTACGCGCGGTATCTGGTGGATGCGGGCACGCCGGACCTGGCGCTCGCCGGCTGACCGATCACGGATGGTGCTCGAGGTACTCCTCGAGCACCTTTCCGTGGTTCACCTCCGGGTCGCGAAGCCCGACCAGCAGCGTGATCACGGGATGCTGTCGCGCCAGCGTCCGCAACTCGTCGACGGCCGGATTCGTGTCGAGCTCGCTCTCGTAGCGAGCGCGGAACTCGTCGAAGGCCTCGTGCTCGCCGGCCGGGTCCTGATGGAACCACCGGCGCAGCTCCGTGGAGGGCGCCACCTCCTTCAGCCACAGGTCGATGTCGGCGCGCTCCTTGCTGAGACCCCTCGGCCAGAGCCGGTCGACGAGCACGCGGAAACCGTCCTCGGGTGCCGGCGGATCGTAGATGCGCTTCACTGCGAACACGTGATGCCCCTCTCTTCTGTGGCTCGCCGGTCGCTCACTCGCCGGCCAGTAGCGTGTCCGTCTCCGCCGCCCGCGGTGCGGTCGCCGGTCCGCGTCGCGAGACGGAGAGCGCCGCCGCCGCGTTCGCCCGCCGTGCGGCCTCGAGCGGCGGGAGGCCGCGGGTCAGCGCGGCGGCCAGAACGCCTCCGAACGCATCGCCCGCACCCGTCGTATCGACCGCGGTGACGGGGAACGCCGGCAGATGCGTCGGCGCCGGCTCCTCCGTGGCGACCCAGCATCCCGACGCCCCATCGCGCACCACGGCGACCCCGCCCGTGCGCAGCATCCCGCGCAGGGCTCCGGCCGCCGGAGCGGGATGCGTGTTGCTGCGGAGGATGCGGGCTTCGCGCGCGTTCGTGCTGAGCACGTCCGTCCGGCGCAGCGTCGCCTCGAGCAGGTCGGCGTCGAGCGAGCCGACCAGCGGCGACGGGTCGAACACCACCTGGGTCTCACTCCGTAGCGTCGTGAGCCAGCCGGCAACGGCGGCGCCTGCGACGGGATGGGCGAGGCTGTACCCGGACACGTACACGACATCGCTCGCCGTGGGTCGTACCGCATCCAGGTCGGCGCGGGACAGCATCCCCTCGGCGCCGGGAGCCGTGACGAACGTGCGCTCGGCGTCCGCGTCGACCAGGACCACGCAGTAGCCGTTGTCGGCGGACTCCAGAGGCGGGTTGGCGACGCCGATCCCCTCCCGCCAGAGCGCCTCGGCCACGACTTCGCCGAAGGGTCCGCTGCCCGATCGGCCGGCGAAGACCACCTCCGCACCGTCGCGCGCGGCCGCCGCCATGACGTTGAAGCCGCCGCCCGCGGACATCCCGGCCGACGAGGCCAGGACGTCGCCGCCGCGCTCGGGAAGCGCATCCACCTGCAGCAGCAGATCGACCACGACCGTCCCGGTGAAGATCAGGCGTCCGTCAGCCATGTCGCGTCCTCAGCTGCAGCAGTCCGTCGACGAGCCGCTCGAAGTCCAGAGCGTTCACGCGGCGGACGGTGTCCAGGGCCGTCCGCGGCCAGTCCGCAGCGCCGGTCGCGCCGAGCACCGCACCGGCCATCGCAGCGATGGTGTCGGTGTCGCCGCCGAGACCTGCGGCACGGCAGAGCGTGTCCCACGCCGCATCCGGATCGGTGGCCTCGCCGCTCTCGACGGTCACGGCGACCAGCGCGAGTGCCGCGACCACCGACTCCTGGGCGGCGACGGAGGTGCCGATCACCTCCGCGAGCGCGTCGTCCTGCTCATCGGCGGAGAGGCCGAGGAGGAAGGGGACGGCCCACGCCAGCCGCTCGGCGATGTCGCCGCCCGCGACCCAGTGGCCGCGCCGACCGCCTTCGCGGGCCGCCGCGACCGCCAGCTCCAGAGCCTCCGGCGTGTCGGCGCCGTCGATCCCGGCGCTCACCGCCGCGCCCACGGCGGCGGCGCTCGCGATCCCGATCCCGGTGTTGTGCGTCAGCGTGCTCACCTGGGCCACCGCATCCACGAATTCGCCGAGCGGTTCTACGGGGACGGCGATCCCGACGGGCGCGATCCGCATGGCGGCGCCGTTCGTCGCGCCGAACCGTCCGGCTTCCTCGGGCGGCATGCCGTCCTGGAGGCGCTGCAGCGCCGCGCGGGTGCTGGGACCGAGGAGGTCGAGCGAGCCCCGGGCCTCCATCGCCCGCTCCCAGGCGAGGAGCTCGGCGGCGAAGGCGGCCGGACGTACGGTGCCGCCGCCGTCGATGAGCAGCCGCGCGAGCAGCACGGCCTGCTCGGTGTCGTCCGTCACGGAGCCGGCCGGCATGCCCGCGGCGATCTGCTGGTGGGGGCCTGCTGCCACGAGGCCACCGATGCGGCCGTGGTCGGCGTGGATGCGGTCGCGCGACATCGACTGCGTCGGCATCCCGAGAGCGTCGCCCAGCGCCAGCCCGTGAAGGGCCGCGAGAGACCGGGCGCGTGCGCTGTCCCTCACAGCGCCGCCACCGCGCGGACCCGCGCGTCGGACGGTTCAGGGGTGCGGATGATGCTCACGGCTGCCTCCTTGCGTGCTGTGCTCCCATTCTCGCGCGCTCGGCGTGCCACGTGTCGCCCGCCTCCCGGTCGCCGCGCCTCGTGTCTCCGCCGCGCCGCCGTCGAGTCCGCAGAGACTGCACGCCGCCTCGGCGTGTCGCGTGCAATCTGTGCGGACTCGAGGTGGGGGGAAATGGTGGGTGGCGCTCAGTGCGCGAAGGCCGGCGCCTCCGCGGGGAGGTCGGCGGGCTTGCGCAGGAAGAAGGAGCCGGCGACGGCGAACAGGGAGATGATCGCGCCGGCCACGAAGGCGGCGCGGATCCCGCCGGCCTGCGCCGCGTCCACCCCAGCGCCGCCGGCGGCGAGCCCGGTGGCCTGCAGAGTGAGGACCGCGATGAGGAGAGCCGTGCCCGCCGCCCCGCCGACCTGCTGGATCGTGCCGAGGATGGCGCTGCCGTGCGAGTAGAGGTGCGGTGGCACCGCTCCCAGCCCGGCCGTGAACAGCGGGGTGAACATCATCGAGAGCCCCAGGCTCATCACGACGTGCGCCGCGATGACGAGGCCGACCGGCGTGTGCTCGGTGAGCATGGTCAGCGACCACAGCACGAGGCTGACCAGGATCGACCCGGGAACGACGAGGACCCGCGGATCGTAGCGGTCGTACAGCCGCCCGACGAATGGCGACGCGAGCCCCATGATGAGTCCGCCCGGGAGCAGGATGAGCCCGGTGGACAGCGTGTCGAGGTGCAGCACGTGCTGGAGGTACAGCGGAAGCACGATGATGACGCCGAACATGGATGCGGTGGTGATCGACATCAGGGCGATCGACACCGTGAAGATCGGGTAGCGGAAGGTCCGCAGGTCGAGCAGGGCGCGGTCCCGTCGCTGCAGGAGCAGCTGCCGGGTGATGAAGGCAGCGAGACCGATCACGCCGACCACCAGTGAGCCCCAGAGCATGAACGGGCTTGCGGACGCGGGCCCGGACTCGCCGGAGAGGGTCAGCCCGTAGACCAGCCCTCCGAAGCCGAACGCCGACAGGATCACCGAGATCACGTCGATCCGCACCTTCTGCGGCTCGGTCACGTTCTCGACGAACCGCATGCCGACCAGCAGCATCACCAGGGCGATCGGCAGCACGATCAGGAAGATCCACCGCCACGCCAGGAAGTTGAGGATGAGGCCGGAGATCGTCGGTCCGATCGCCGGAGCGACCGAGATGACGATCGAGACGTTGCCCATCGTCCGGCCGCGCATCGCCGGGGGCACCAGCGTCATCAGCGTGGTCATGAGCAGCGGGATCATGATGGCCGTGCCGCTTGCCTGGATCACGCGCGCGGCCACGAGCACCGGGAACCCCGGCGCGAGCGCCGCGGCCAGCGTGCCGAGCGAGAACAAGGACATGGCGGCGATGAACATCTGCCGGGTCGTGTAGCGCTGCAGCAGGAAGCCGGTGATCGGGATGACCACCGCCATCGTCAGCATGAAGGCCGTCGAGAGCCACTGCGCGGCAAGCGCATCGATGTGCAGGTCGTCCATCAGCCGGGGGATGGCGACCGCCATGATCGTCTCGTTGAGGATCACCACGAACGTGGCCACCAGGAGCAGCCAGATCACCCGCTGGTCGCGCGGCGAGATGCGTGGTGCGGGGTCGGCGGGCAGCGGGAGGGCGCCGGCATCGATCGAAGGCGCAGGTGAGGTCTTCTCAGTCACCGGTACACCGTATCGACCAGCACCGACATCGCGAGTGTCGTTCTCGTGAACTGTGGAGAAGTTCGCTCTGCGCAGAACAGGGGAATAAACGTCCCTTAATCAAAATGCAACCCTGGGGTTGCAGCAACCGAAGAGATATGCAACCCTGGAGTTGCACGCCGAAGAGTTCGGCACATCCACGAGGAGGCACCATGACCGAGAATCCCGCATCCGTGGTCGACGCAGACGCGTTCACCGTCACCCGCACCGTCCACATCCAGGCGCCCGTCGAGAAGGTCTGGTCCGCCGTGACCAAGCCGGAGCACATCTCGCAGTGGTTTGGGCGCATCGAGCTCGACGGCTCCGGTCCGGGCGCGCGAGGCACCATCTTCTTCGAGGGCTACGACCCGACCCCGGTCATCGTCGAGCATGTGGATGCGCCGCGCAGCGTCTCCTACCGCTGGGGCCAGCAGGACACCTCCACCGTCTTCACCTTCACGCTCGCCTCGCTCGCGGACGGGACGCAGCTCACCGTCGAGGAATCCGGGTTCGAGCGGACCACTGCGCCCGCCGAGGAGATGGCCGACCACGCCGGAGGCTGGGTCTCCGAGCTCGACAAGCTCGTCGTGTTCGCGGAGCGCTCGGAATGACGGAGACGCTCGTCTCCGTCTTCGCTGCGCTCGGGGACGAGACGCGGTGGAGCGTGCTGGAAGCACTGGGGGAGGGGGACGCCTCCGCGTCCGCCCTCGCCGACCGCCTCCCGGTGAGCCGTCAAGCGATCGCCAAGCACCTCGCGGTCCTCGAGGCGGTCGGCGTGGTCGAACCGGTGCGGGTCGGCAGGGAGGTGCGCTACCGCGTCCTCGGCGCGCAGCTGAATGCGACCGCACGCCGGCTCGAGAGCATCGGCGCGAAGTGGGATCGCCGCCTCGCCGCGATCAAGGAGATCGCCGAGACGCTGTGACCCCGGACCGGGACCGGGATGGGTGGCCGCCGCACATCGGCGGCCGCCCCTGGTCGCACGTCGGCCGCCGCGCCACCATCCACCCCCGGCCCGCCGCTCACCCCGACAGCCCGCGCACCACGCGCACTGCCTCGCCCACAGCAGGCGCGACCGCCGCGAGCTGCGCCGCCGACACCTCGGGTCCCCACGAGAACCGCACGGCGGTCCGCGCCACGTCCTCCGCGTACCCGAGCGCCAGCAGCACGTGCGACGCATCCTCGCTGCCGGCCGCGCAGGCCGATCCGCTGGAGGAGACCACGCCACGTCGTTCCAGCTCCAGGAGCACGGCCTCGCCGTTCGTGCCCGGGAAGACGAACGAGGCGCTTCCCGGCAGCCGCGACGAGGGATGCCCGGTGAGCGCCGCCCCCGGCGCCTCCGTGAGCACGGCGGCCACGAACGCATCCCGTGCCTCCGCCGCTGCACGCGCCCGCGCATCCATGCCGTCCGATGCCAGTCGCGCCGCCATGGCCAGCCCGACTGCTCCGGCGACGTTCTCCGTTCCCGACCGCCGGCCCCTCTCCTGTCCACCCCCGTGGATCACGGCCTCCAGCGGGATGCGCCCGCGCACGAACAGGGCGCCCACCCCCTTGGGGGCGCCGAGCTTGTGGCCGGAGACGCTGAGCGCATCCACCCCCAGCGTCCCGACGTCGAGCGGCAGCCAGCCTGCCGCCTGGACGGCGTCCGTGTGGAGGGGGATGCCGTGCTCATGCGCAAGACCGGCGAGCGCCGCGATCGGCTGCACCGTCCCGATCTCGTTGTTCGCGAGCATCACTGAAGCCAGGGTGGTGTCGGGCCGGAGCGCCGCCGCGAAATCCGCAGGCGCCACCATCCCGTCACGGCCGACCGGGACGAACGTGACCGCGAAGCCGTGCAGGCGCACCAGATAGTCCACGGACTCGAGGATGGCCTCGTGCTCGATCCTCGTCGTCACGAGGTGCCGGCCGCGCGGGTTCGCCAGCGCGATGCCCTTCACGGCGAGATTGTCCGCCTCCGTGCCTCCGGAGGTGAAGGTCACCTCCGACGCACGGCAGCCCAGCCAGGATGCGACCGCCCCCCGCACGTCCGCGAGGGCGTGCGCCGCCGACTCGCCCACGCTGTGGTGGCTGGACGGATTGCCGAAGTCGCCGGTCAGGTACGGCCACATCGCCTCCAGCACCTCGCGGCGGACCGGTGAGGTGGCGGCGGCGTCGAGGTAGATCACTCCACCACCACGTCCAGTCCCAGGTCGAGCGAGCGGACGCTGTGGGTGAGGGAGCCTGCCGAGATGACGTCGACGCCGGTCTCGGCGATGCTGCGGACCGTGGCGAGGCTGACGTTTCCGCTCGCCTCCACGATCGCCCGGCCCCCGACGCGTGCGACGCCCTCGCGGAGCTCGTCGAGGGTGAAGTTGTCGAGCATGATCGTGTCCACGCCCGCGGCCAGCACCGGCTCGATCTGGTCGATCCGGTCGACCTCGACCTCCAGGTGGGTGGTGTGGGAGAGCTGCTCGCGCACGCGCAGCAGGGCCTCGGTCACCGTCAGCCCGGTCTGGGCGGTGAGGACGGCGAGGTGGTTGTCCTTGGCCATGACGGCGTCGGAGAGCGAGTACCGGTGGTTGTGGCCGCCGCCCGCCCGCACGGCGTGACGTTCGAACGCCCGCAGGCCGGGCGTGGTCTTGCGGGTGTCCACGATCCGCGCGGATGTGTGGGCCACCTCGGCGACGAAGGCGGCCGTGAGCGTGGCGATGCCGCTCATCCGCTGGGTGAAGTTGAGCGCGACGCGCTCGCCCTGCAGCACGGAGCGCGCCGGTCCGGTCACCGTTGCCAGCGCATCCCCGGCCGCGAAGGCGGCGCCGTCCGGGACGTGGAGGGTCACTTCGATGGAGGGGTCCGTGAGCGTCATCGCCGCCGCGAAGACCTCGCCGCCCGCGAAGGTGCCAGGCTCGCGCGCGACCGCCTCCGGAATCAGCAGCTGACTGGTCACATCGCCCCACGGCGCGTCCTCGACGAGGGCGGCCTGGACGACGGTGTGGATGAGCTGGCGGGTCAGCATGCTGCGGAAACCTCGAGACGGGTCGACTGCGGAACAAGGACGGTGTGGGCCGGCGTGTCGTCGGCCGGGAGCGGGAAGTCGGACCGGAAGTGCGCGCCTCGTGACTCCGCGCGGGCGAGCGCTGCCGCCACGACGAGCCGCGCCAGCGTGAGGAGGTTCGCGTCCTCGCCCGAGGTGGGGCCGGCGGAGACCGGATCGGCGGTCGCCGCGAGTTCCTCCGCCGCCGTTGCGAGCCGGGCGCCGTCGCGGTGGACGCCCGCCGCCTCCCACATCAGCCGCTGCAACCGCTCGCGGTCGTAGGGGAGGGATGCGGGATGCGCGTCCGCGCCGCCCGAACGCGCATCGGCATCCGAACGCGCCGCGCCCGCGATCGCGCCGTCCTGCACCCAGGCCGGCGACGCCATCCACGGCTCGTCGATCGCCCCGGCGGCGCGGTGCGCGAACACCAGCCCCTCCAGCAGCGAGTTGGAGGCGAGCCGGTTCCCGCCATGCGCTCCGGTGCAGGCCACCTCGCCGACGGCGAAGAGCCCGGGGACGCTGGTCCGCCCCTCCGTGTCCGTCGCCACGCCGCCCATGGCGTAGTGCGCCGCGGGCGTGACCGGAATCGGCGAGCGGCCCCAGTCGTAGCCCGTCGCGCGGCACGCCGCATCGATCGTGGGGAAGCGGCGGGCGAGGAAGTCCGCACCCAGCGCCGTGGCATCCAGCAGCACGGGATGCCCGCCCTGCGCGGCCATCTCGACCGCGATGCCGCGGGCGACCACGTCGCGCGGTGCCAGCTCCCCATCCGGATGGACGTCGAGCATGAAGCGCTCGCCGGCGGCGTTGCGGAGGACCGCTCCTTCGCCGCGCACCGCCTCCGAGACGAGGAAGGCACCCGCGGTGCCGCCCGCGACCGAGGCGGCGAGTGCGGTCGGGTGGAACTGGGTGAACTCCACGTCGGCGAGCACGGCGCCCGCGCGCCACGCGGCGGCCACGCCGTCTCCGGTGGCCACCGCCGGGTTGGTGGTGTGCGCGTAGAGCTGCCCCCACCCGCCGGTCGCCAGGATCACCGCGTCGGCGTCCACGGCGAGGTCCGCTCCCTCCGCCGGGCGCAACGACACCCCGGCGGCTCGGCCGTCGCGCAGGATCACGTCGCGCAGGAAGACGCCCTCGACGACCGGGATGCCCGCCGCCCGGACGGCCGCGACCAGCGCGCGCTCGAGCTCGGCACCGGTCGCATCGCCGCCCGCGTGGAGCACCCGGGCAGAGGAGTGCGCCGCCTCCAGCCCGCGGGCGAGTGTGTCGCCGTCGCGGTCGAACGCGGCGCCCCGCGCGATCAGCTCGCGGACGCGATCCGGTCCGTCGGCGCAGAGCGCCTCCACCGCCTCCCGCACATTCAGCCCGGCGCCGGCGCGCAGAGTGTCCGCGACGTGCGCCGCCACGCTGTCGTCCGGGAACAGCGCTGCGGCGATCCCGCCCTGCGCATACCGGGTGCTGCCGTCCGACAGCGCGGACTTGGTGACGATCGTCACCTCGTGCCCGAGCACGTGTGCCCGGAGCGCGGCCGTGAGGCCCGCGATCCCGCTGCCGACGACGACGACGCGGCTCATGTCAGGCCGCCATCGTGGTGTCGGGCCGCGCGGCGAGCATCCGCTCGAGGGCCACCCGTGCCGGCTCGGCGACCGTCGCAGGCACGCTCACCTGGTTGAGCACCTCGCCGCGCACCAGTCCCTCCAGGACCCAGGCCAGGTAGCCGGGGTGGATGCGGTACATCGTCGAGCAGGGGCACACGACCGCGTCGAGGCAGAAGATGGTGTGCTGCGGGAACTGCGCTGCCAGTCGCTGCACCAGGTTGATCTCGGTGCCGATCGCGAACGTGGAGCCCGCCGGCGCCGCCTGGATCGCCTTCACGATGTAGTCGGTCGAGCCGTACTCGTCGGCCGCATCCACCACCTCCATCGGGCACTCGGGATGCACGATCACCCGGACCCCGGGGAACTCGGCCCGCGCGTGCTCGATCTGGCCGACCGTGAAGCGCTTGTGCACCGAGCAGAAGCCGTGCCACAGGATGACCTGCGCCTCCTCGAGGGTCTCGGCGTCCGTCCCGCCCCAGGCCTTGCGCGGGTTCCAGAGCGGCATCCGCTCGAGGGGCACGCCCATCGCCTTGGCCGTGTTGCGGCCCAGGTGCTGGTCGGGGAAGAAGAGGACGCGCTGTCCCCGCTCGAACGCCCACTGCAGCACGGTGGCGGCGTTCGAGGAGGTGCACACGATCCCGCCGTGCTCGCCGCAGAACGCCTTCAGAGCGGCCGACGAGTTCATGTAGGTCACCGGGATGACCGGGACGCGGCCCTCCGCATCGGGCTCGGTGCCGTACAGCTCCTCCAGCTGCTCCCAGCACTCCTGCACCGAGTCGAGATCGGCCATGTCGGCCATCGAGCATCCCGCGGCCAGGTTCGGGAGGATGACGCGCTGGTCGGGACGCGAAACGATGTCCGCCGTCTCGGCCATGAAGTGGACGCCGCAGAAGACGATGGCCTCCGCCTCCGGCCGGGCCTTCGCGGCGTTCGCGAGCTGGAACGAGTCGCCCACGAAGTCGGCGTACTGCACCACCTCCTCGCGCTGGTAGAAGTGGCCCATGACGGCGACGCGGTCGCCCAGCGTCTCTTTGGCGACCCGGATGCGCTCGGCCAGCTCCTGCGCGGAGGCGGTGCGGTACTCCTCCGGGAGCTCGCCCTGACGCGGCGTCTGCGGCGGGATCGGATCGGCCATGGATGCGCCAGGACCGTAGGAGGGCGGCGCCGCGTCGAACGCCCACGGCGCCTCCGCCAGCTCGGGCGTGCAGGTCTCGCCGGCGAGTTCGCCTGCGGCGATGAGCCGGATGGTGGTGTCGACCGAAGCTGTGGTCATGATTCGCTTCTTCCTTCGAACGGATGCTGCTGGCGGGGAAGCGGCCCCGCGTCGGCGAGGTCGATCTGGTCGTTGTAGCGGTACAGCCGCGGCGGCCGGTGGGGGGTTCCGGTCAGGTATTCGTCGGTGGCGACGACGGAGCCGGATCCCTCGATCGTGCGCCGGAAGTTCGCCGGGTCGAGGGGCTTCCCGAGCACGGCTTCGTGCACGGCGCGGAGCTGGGCCAGGGTGAAGCGGTCGCCGAGGAACGCGTGGGCGATCCGCGAGTACTCCATCTTGGTGCGCAGCCGCCAGAGCGCGTACTCGACGATGAGGTTGTGGTCGAACGCCAGCTCCGGGAGCTCGTCGGCCGGGAACCAGCGGACGTTCTCGCCGACGCTCGCGCGCTCCGCCTCCTCGCTGCGGACCAGCGCCCAGTACACGACGGAGACGACGCGCTCGGCGCCGGGGGAGCGGTCGGCGTCCCCGAAGGCGTACAGCTGCTCCAGGTAGCGCGGGGTGAGGCCGGTCGTGTCGTTGAGGGTGCGGGCGGCGGCGAAGGCGAGGTCCTCGCCGACGCGCAACGGGCCTCCCGGCAGTGCCCACCGCCCGCCGAACGGCTCCCGGATGCGTCGCACCAGCGGCAGCCAGACCTGGGGCACTCCGGCGGTCTCGTCGTCCGTGCGCAGCGCGAAGATGACCGTCGACACGGCGAGGATCGCGCTCTCGCGCTCATGCCGTGCCGCCATGCCGCACTCCCACCTAAAGGTCAACGTGACTCTAACGTTCGCACCATCTTAGTGTCATCCAGACCCGAACCACAAACCGATGCATCGAGTGGTCCCAACACGCCGTGTCGAATGCCGCCGATACGGCGTGTTCGGACCACTCGCCGCATGGGTTGCCCCTCGCGCAATGAAAGTGTTTTTGTGCTACAAAATGAAGCGGATTTGAATAGTGTCGAGGGATGCCACCGCCACATGGGAGCCCGCATTGACCGACGATGACATCGACTACGAGGCGCTCGCCGCACGCCTGACCGACCCCGACGTCCCACTTACTCCGACGGGCAAGGCCCTCTTCGGTGAGGACGCCGCTCGCGCCGGTAGGACATTCATGCTGGAGCAATACGGCAGCGAAGAGGCGCTGGAACGCGCGATGAAGCCCGGCCGTCCTGCGCTGGGCGAGCCCGGCGAGGGACCCTCTCCCACCGTTCGGGCGCGTGTCTCGCGGCACGACTTCGATGAGCTAGCCCGGCTTCGCGCCGAGACCGGCCGGACCGAAGCCGATCTCCTCCGTGAGGGCGTGCAGCTGCTGCTGGAGCGATACAAGCACGCGAGCTGATCTTCGGGCGCGGAGCGCGGGGTCGCCGAACCGGATATGCTGGCCGACATCCAACTGAATACCGGGCCAACGAGGTCGATGCGGGAGAGTCGCACGCGCAGGCGGGCGACACCGAAGGAGCAATCCTCCCCGACAATCTCTCAGGTACGCGTACCGCATCGAACTGGCCACTCTGAAAAGCAGGACGGCGCCCGCCGTCCTCGCCCACGGTGAAAGCCACGTCATCCAGCAGGATGCCGCGGTGAAACTCTCAGGCCGGATGACAGAGGGGGAGTTCTTTCCGGGAGCGTCGTCGCTCCCGCCGCCCCCGGCCGGATGGCCGGCGAATCGGAGAACTCATGACCTCGCAGCAGAGCCACGAAGCGCAGCAGCACGAAGCGCAGCAGCACGAAGCGCCGAGCCCACGCACGTCCCCGCTCCACGCCGCCCACATCGCGGCCGGCGCCTCGTTCACCGACTTCGCGGGATGGCAGATGCCGGTCCGCTACTCGTCCGATCTGGCCGAGCACCACGCCGTCCGCACGGCCGCCGGCCTCTTCGATCTCTCGCACATGGGCGAGATCGTCGTCCTGGGACCGGAGGCGGGACAGGCGCTCGACTACGCACTCGCCGGGAAGCTCTCCTCGGTCGCGGTGGACCAGGCCAAGTACAGCCTCCTGCTCTCCCGCACCGGCGGAATCGTGGATGACCTGGTCGTCTACCGCACGGGCGACGACCGCTACATGGTGGTCGCGAACGCCTCCAACCGGGATGCGGTGGCGCAGGAGCTGCGCGACCGCACGGCGCCGTTCGACGTCGAGGTGTTCGACGAGTCCGACGACATCGCCCTCATCGCCGTCCAGGGCCCGGCCGCGCTCTCCATCCTCCTCGCGACGCCGGGCCTCGCCGCCGACGACGGCGCCCTCGACGGGGAGGACTTCGGGGAACGCCTCTCGGCTCTGAAGTACTACCGCTCGCTGCCGGCGGAGTTCCAGACGCGTCCCGCGCTCATCGCCCGCACCGGCTACACCGGCGAGGACGGGTTCGAGCTGTACGTCGCCCCCGACGACGCCCGCGCCCTCTGGGATGCGCTGCTGGAGGCCGGTGCCGAGCAGGATCTCGTCCCGGCGGGCCTCGCCAGTCGCGACACCCTCCGGCTCGAAGCGGGGATGCCGCTGTACGGCCACGAGCTCGGCCTCGCCACGATGCCGGCGCAGGCGGGTCTCGGGCGCGTCGTCAACCTCGCCAAGGAGACCGACTTCGTCGGCCGGGCCGCCAGCGAAGAGGGACCCGATGCCCAGGCGCCCGTCCTCGTCGGCCTCGCGGGAGAAGGCAAGCGCGCCGCCCGCGCCGGCTACCCCGTCTTCGCCCGCGACGACAGCACGGGGGAGGACGCGGAGGTCGGGATCGTCACCTCCGGCGCGCTCTCTCCCACGCTCGGCGTGCCGATCGCGATGGCGTACGTCGCGCCCCGCTTCGCCCGCGAGAACACCGTCCTCGACGTGGATGTGCGCGGCTCCCGCTTGAAGTTCACCGTCACCGCCCTCCCCTTCTACAGCAGAAAGAAGCGCTAGCCATGGCCGCAGAACGAGACCTGAAGTACACCGCCGAGCACGAGTGGCTCCTCGTCGAGGGCGACGTGGCGACCGTCGGCATCACCGCCTACGCCGCCGAGAAGCTGGGCGACGTCGTGTTCGTCGAGCTGCCGGAGGTCGGCAGCGACGTGACCGCCGGCCGCGTCGTCGGCGAGATCGAGTCGACGAAGTCCGTCGGCGAGCTGTTCGCGCCGGTCGACGGCACGGTCGCCGAGGCGAACACGGCCGTGGTGGATGCTCCCGAGCTCGTCAACTCCGACCCTTTCGGCAACGGCTGGCTGGTGAAGGTCCGCTTCACCGAGCTGCCCGCGAACCTCCTGAGCTACGACGAGTACGCCGCCCTGACCGGCGAGTAAGGCTTCGACCCTGAAATGACCGACCTCGCAATGCCCGATCAGTTCGTGACGCGTCACATCGGCGCCGATGAAGCTTCGCAGAGCACCATGCTTTCCGCGATCGGCGCCGCGGCCTCCCGCGACTGGTCCTCCGTCGAGGACCTCGTGGCTGCGGCCGTCCCCGACTCGATCCGCATCGACGGCGACCGCCTCTCGGCGCTGCCCGCGCCGCTGAGCGAACGCGCCGCCCTCCGCGAGCTGCGCGCGATCGCGTCGCGCAACACCGTGAACCGCAGCCTCATCGGTCTCGGCTACTACGGCACCATCACGCCGGCGGTGATCAAGCGGAACGTGCTCGAGAATCCGGGCTGGTACACCGCCTACACGCCGTACCAGCCGGAGATCTCACAGGGCCGGCTGGAGGCGCTGATCAACTTCCAGACGATGGTCTCCGACCTCACAGGGCTCGACACGGCCAACGCGTCGATGCTCGACGAGGGCACCGCGGTGGTGGAGGGGATGCTGCTGGCGCGCCGCGCATCCAAGGCGTCGTCCGGCCGGTTCATCGTGGATGCCGACACCTTCCCGCAGACCCTCGCCCTGCTGCGCAACCGGGCGGAGGCGGTCGGTATTCAGCTCGTCGTGCTCGATCTGGCCGGCCTGGCCGCCGACGCGCCCGAGCTGTCGGACGCGTTCGGGCTGTTCGTCCAGTACCCCGGCGCCTCCGGGCGCGTCTGGGATCCGAGCGCGGTCATCCGCACGGCGAAGGAGGCGGGCGCGGTCATCGTCGCCGCAGCGGACCTTCTCGCGCTGACCCTGCTGCGCGCGCCGGGCGAGCTCGGCGCGGATGTCGCGGTCGGCACGAGCCAGCGCTTCGGCGTCCCGATGGGCTTCGGCGGCCCCCACGCCGGCTACATGGCCGTGCGGAAGGGCCTGGAGCGGCAGCTTCCCGGCCGCCTCGTCGGCGTCTCGCAGGATGCCGTCGGCAAGCCCGCCTACCGGCTGACCCTCCAGACGCGCGAGCAGCACATCCGGCGCGAGAAGGCGACCTCCAACATCTGCACCGCCCAGGTGCTCCTCGCCGTCATGGCGGCGATGTACGCGGTGTACCACGGCCCGGCGGGACTCCGTGCGATCGGTCGGCAGGTGCACCTCTCGACGGCGGCGGTCGCTCGTGCGCTCCGCGCCGCCGGCGTCGAGGTCATGTCGCGATCGTTCTTCGACACCCTCCAGGTCGAGGTGGATGACGCGGCGACCGTCGTCGCCCGGGCGCACGACCGGGGTCTTCTGCTGCACGCCACCGACGCGGGCCTCGTCTCGCTCAGCATCGACGAGGAGTCGGCGGCCGACCTCCGTGATGGATCCTTCCCGCTGGCGGACCTGATCGAGGCGCTCGGCGGGACGGTCGACGGCGAGGCCCTCCTCGACCTCGGCGCCGAGGAATCGTTCGACGCCGCCGTCGCGCGCGACACCGGCTATCTGACGCATCCCGTCTTCAACACGCACCACTCCGAGACCGCGATGATGCGCTACCTGCGCCTCCTGCAGGACCGCGACTACGCCCTCGACCGCGGCATGATCCCGCTCGGCTCCTGCACCATGAAGCTGAACGCCGCGACCGAGATGGAGGCGGTGACGTGGCCCGAGTTCGCGGCCCTCCATCCCTTCGCCCCGGCCTCCGACGTCGCCGGCTCGCTCGAGCTGATCGACGAGCTGGAGCGCTGGCTCGCCGACGTCACCGGATACGACACCGTCTCGCTGCAGCCGAACGCCGGCAGCCAGGGTGAGCTGGCCGGACTGCTCGCGATCCGCGGGTACCACCGCTCACGCGGCGACGACCGGCGGACGGTCTGCCTCATCCCGCAGTCCGCCCACGGCACGAACGCGGCCTCTGCGGTGCTCGCCGGGATGAGCGTCGTGGTCGTCGCGACCGATGAGCTCGGAAACGTCGACCTCGACGATCTGCGTGCCAAGATCGTGCAGCACGCGGATGCGCTGGCGGCCCTGATGATCACCTACCCGTCGACGCACGGCGTCTACGAGCACGAGGTCGTGGCCATCACGCAGGCCGTCCACGACGCCGGCGGCCAGGTCTACGTCGACGGTGCGAACCTGAACGCGCTGCTCGGCTACGCGCGGTTCGGCGACTTCGGCGGCGACGTCAGCCACCTCAACCTGCACAAGACCTTCTGCATCCCGCACGGCGGCGGCGGACCCGGGGTCGGGCCGGTCGCGGCGAAGGCGCATCTCGCACCGTTCCTGCCCGGGCATCCGCTCGCTCAGGATGCGACGCATCCACTCGTGGGCGGCGGCCGGGTCGAGCACGGCGGAGCGCCCGTCTCGGCGGCGCCCTACGGCAGCCCCAGCATCCTTCCGATCAGCTGGGCGTACGTGCGGATGATGGGCGCCGAGGGCCTCAAGGAGGCGACCGGCGCAGCCGTCCTGGCCGCCAATTACGTCGCCGCGCGCCTGCGCGAGTCCTTCCCGGTGCTCTATGCGGGGGAGGACGGCCTCGTCGCGCACGAGTGCATCCTGGACGTGCGCCCGCTCACGGAGCGGACCGGCGTGACGGTGGACGATGTCGCCAAGCGGCTCATCGACTACGGCTTCCACGCACCGACCATGTCGTTTCCGGTCGCCGGCACCCTCATGGTGGAGCCGACGGAGAGCGAGGACCTCGCCGAGCTCGACCGCTTCGTGGCCGCGATGGCGGCGATCCGCGCGGAGGCGGACGCCGTCGCCTCCGGCGACTGGCCCTCGGACGACAACCCGCTGCGCAACGCACCGCACACGGCCGAGTCGGTCGTCTCGTCGGACTGGGGGCACCCCTACTCCCGCGAGCAGGCCGTCTACCCCGTCCCGGCCCTCGTCCGCGCCAAGTACTGGCCTCCCGTCCGCCGCGTCGACCAGGCCTACGGCGACCGCAACCTCTTCTGCGCCTGTCTCTTATACACATCTGACGCTGCCGACGACGGA
>NZ_JBNDHX010000067.1:0-21107 GCF_056755275.1 Leifsonia sp. HAY1-4F | reverse complement strand
CCCCCCCCCCCCCCCCCCCCCCCTCCCCAAACAAGAAGCCAACCCACCAGATTAGCGAGTGTCTCGTGGGCTCGGAGATGTGTATAAGAGACAGGCGCGGGAGGGCGCCCGGCGGCTTACAGCTCGGCGAAGATGCGGGTGAGCGCGCGGTGCAGGGCGGCGCCGGCGGCGATCGGGTCGCCGACGTAGCCGCCCGCGAGCGCACCGTCGCGGGCGAGGATGAGGTCGTCCGCCGCGTCGCCGGGCCGGGGGTGTCCCATCCGGCGGAACAACTCCTCGATGTGGTCCGCATACCAGTCGCGGTGCGCCGTGACGGCGACGCGGACGGGGTCGGTCTCGTCCGAGAACTGGGCGGCCGCGTTGATGAACGGGTCGCCGTGGAAGCCGGGCTGCACTGCTTCCTCGTTGATCGAGTCGACGAGCTCACGGGCGATGTCCCGCGGGTCGGAGTGCTTCGCCTCCTGTTCGGCGAACCACTCGCGCACCTGGCGGTCTCGGCCCTCGACATACGCGATGATGAGGAGGTCCTTCGAGCGGTAGTGCTTGTAGAAGGTGGCCTTGGTGACGCGGGCACCTGCGATGATGCGGTCGACGCCGACCGTGTGGATGCCCTCCTGGTAGAAGAGCTCGTCTGCCGTCGCCAGGATCTTGATCTTCGACGGTGCGGGCGGCCGGATGGTCGCTCGGGCACTTACGACCATCTCGCACGACTCCTTCTGACGAGGAGGCGCGAGCCTCCGATAGTGGTTCAGGGGCCACCGGAGTCCGGCGCAGGGGATACCGGACCCGGTGGCTGGTCTCAGTATAGCCATAGACAGAAGACTCTGTCTGTCCTCAATTTCCCAGACAAGGGTTACAAGTGCCCTGGCGTAGGGTGGAGGGGATGAACAGCGCAGTCGACCTTCCGCTCGGTTTGGCCGACCTCACGTTCGCGGCCTCGGGGGATGCGCTGGTCCGTCGCACGGTTCTGCCGAGCGGCGTGCGCATCCTGAGCGAACAGGTCCCGGGCGCGCGCAGCGCCACCCTCGGCTACTGGGTCGCCGTCGGCTCGCGCGACGAGAGCGAAGCCCTGCCGGGCCTCGCCGACCACGCAGGCACGCTCGGATCCACCCATTTCCTCGAGCACCTCCTCTTCAAGGGCACGCGAACGCGTACGGCGCTCGACATCGCCGTATCGTTCGACTCGGTCGGCGGCGAGCACAACGCCATGACCGCCAAGGAATACACCTGTTACTACGCCAAAGTCCAGGATCGCGACCTCGCGATGGCGGTCGAAGTCATCGGCGACATGCTCACCTCCTCGGTGCTCGACCCCGCCGAGTTCGAGAACGAGCGGGGCGTCATCCTCGAAGAGCTCTCCATGGCCGAGGACGACCCGGGCGATGTGGCCAACGAGCGGATGTTCCAGGCCGTGCTCGGCGACCACCCTCTCGGCCGGCCCATCGGCGGGCGCCCGGACACGATCCGCGCCGCCACCCGTGACGGCGTCTGGGCGCATTACCGCGCCAACTACCGCCCGCAGGACCTGGTCGTCACCGCGGCCGGAGCGGTCGATCACGACCTCCTCGTCGCGGGTGTCGAACGCGCGCTGACCTCCGCCGGCTGGGACCTCGACCACGCGGCAGCGCCGGTTCCGCGGCGCCTGGCCGTCCCGGCGACGATCGAGCGGCGCAGCGCGATCGTCACGGTGGAGCGACCGACCGAGCAGGCCAACGTGTTCGTCGGGATGCCCGGCATCCTCGCCACGGATGAGCGCCGCACGGCGATAAGCGTGCTCAACTCCGTCCTCGGTGGCGGGATGTCGAGCCGGTTGTTCCAGGAGGTCCGGGAGCGCCGCGGCCTGGCGTACGCCGTCTATTCGTTCTCCGGCTCGTACTCGGACGCCGGCGTGTTCGGCCTCTACGCCGGATGCGCTCCCGCCAAAGCGCGACAGGTCACCGAGCTGATGCTCGACGAGCTGCGCCGGCTCGCCTCCGACGGCGTGACGGCGGACGAGCTCCGCCGTGCCGTCGGGCAGCTCTCCGGAGGCGCCGCCCTCGCGCTGGAGGACTCGGACACGCGCATGTCCCGGCTCGGCCGTGCCGAGATCACCCTCGGCGAGTTCGCCGACCTCGACGAGAGCCTCCGCCGCCTCCACCTCGTCACCGTCGACGACGTGCGCGACCTCGCCGCCGACCTGGCGGGCCGGCCGGTCTCCGTCGCCGCGGTGGGGAGCCTGACCGACGACGTGTTCGCCGGCCTCGCTTCCTGATCCGCCTCCTTCCCGCTCCATCCTGAAAGGTCCTTCCTCGTGCCCCACTACCTCTACCTCGTGCGTCACGGCGAGCAGCAGGATGCCCAGCACGGAATGCCGGACGGCCCGCTCTCGCCGCGCGGAAAGCGACAGGCGCAGCTGATCGCCGAGCGGTTGAGCGGCATCCCGTTCACCTCGATGTACCACTCGCCGCTGAATCGTGCGGCCGAGACCGCGGCGATCATGGCCGAGCGGATGCCGGCCCTCGTGCCGCAGCCGTCGAGCCTGCTGTTCGACTGCATCCCGTCGGGGCCGACGCCGGACATGCCGAAGGCGTTCGAGTCGTTCTTCGGCCCGGTGACCGAGGCGGAGATCGAGGCGGGGCGGGCGCAGATGGAGGACGCGGTCCACGAGTTCCTGACCCCGGCCCTGGGCGACCGGCACGACCTGCTCGTCACCCACAACTTCGTGATCGGATGGTTCGTCCGGCACGTCTTCGACGCTCCCGACTGGCGCTGGCTGGGTCTGAACCAGGCGAACTGCGGCCTGACCATCATCCGTGTCCGCTCCGCGAAGCCGCCGGTGCTCGTCGTCCACAACGATCTCGGGCACCTCCCGGTGGAGCTGCGTACCGGCCTGCCGGAACTCCAGCCCGTCTGACCTGCCCGCCGCACACGCCAGCACTTCCTCACGCGATAGCGGGACCGGCCCGTGGGGTCAGGCGAGGGGCTTGCGGAACCAGTCGGTCGCGTTCGGGTTGTCGTTGTAGGGCTGGATGGGCTCGTAGCCGTGAGAGCGGTAGAGGGCGCCCGCTGCTTCGAGGCTCGCGTTCGTGTCGAGCACGAGCTCCGTGGCGCCGAAGCCCCGGGCGCGGTGCTCCAGCTCGGCGAGGATCGCGCGCCCGAGGCCGCTCCCGCGCCGCTCCGGCACGACCCACAGATGCTTGACCTCGTAGCGCACCACCGGTGCGGCCTCTTCTGCGTCCGACAGCGGGACGGGCAGCTCGCGGATGCCGCCGCAGCCGACCGCGGCGCCGTCGTCGTAGGCGAGCAGGAAGACGCCGTCGGGCGCGACGAACTGCCCCGGATCGGGGAACGTCGTCCGGTACGCGCCCTGCGCGGCCGGAAAGCTCCCGGCACGTTCCGCGAAGTAGTCGGAGAGCATCCGGTGGGCGGTCGCGTCGGTGACGGCGACGTCTGCGAAGGAGACCATCGACCCAGCGTATCCCCGCCTGCGCCGGACCTTCAGGAGCCTGTCGAGCGCGCAGGTAGGCTGGGCGGGTGAGCATTCGCGTGGCTGTCGCCGGAGCGACCGGAAAACTGGGAAGCGTGGCGGTGCGCCTCATCGAGCAGGCCGACGACCTCGAGCTGGTCGCGGAGCTGGGCTCGCGCTCGCCGCTCGAGGACATGCTCGGCGCCGATGTCCTGGTGGATATGACCCTCCCGCAGGTCAGCCCGGCCATCGTCGCGTTCGCGGTCGATCACGGCCTGAACGTGCTCGTGGGGACCTCCGGCTGGTCCGCCGACCGGATCCTCGACCTGGAGCGACGCGTAGCGCAATACGAGGGCCAGGGCGCCGTCGTCATCCCGAACTTCTCCCTCGGCTCGGCGCTCGGCACCGCGTTCGCGACCGCCGCCGCCCGCTTCTTCGACTCGATCGAGATCGTGGAGGCGCACGGCGCCGGAAAGATCGACTCTCCGTCGGGGACCGCCGTCCGCACTGCAGAGTTGATCGCCGCCGCGCGCGCCCGGAAGGGACCGGTGGAGGCGCCGCACTCCGACCAGCGCGCCCGCGGGCAGCAGGTGGCGAGCGTGCCCATCCACAGCCTCCGGATGCGCGGGGTCATCGCTCAGCAGCAGGTGATCTTCGGCGGCGCCGGGGAGCAGCTGACCATCCGGCACGACACGGTCGGGGCGGAGGCATACGAAACGGGGATCCTCGTGGCGCTGCGGGCAGCGGCGTCGGCCACCGGGGTGACCGTCGGGCTCGACAAGCTCATCGATCTCGGCGTCCCCGAGCCGAGCGGTGAGCCGCCGCGCCCGGTCGTGCGCGACGCGGGTCACGATGGTACCGAGCTGGTCCCGTGATGCCCGCGATGGCCGTTACTCCCGTTACTCCCGTTACTCCCGTGACTTCTACGACGCTCGCGGCTCGTACGACGACGGTCGGGCGGCTGCGATGAGGGGCAGGCTCACCGCCATCCTCATGGCGCTCGTCCTGCTCGTGTATCTGGTGCTGATCACGCAGCGGGCAGTGCTCCTGGTCGCGTCGGGCCAGGCCGTGGGCATCGCCATGGGCGTGGCGCTGATCGTGCTGCCGATCATCGGCGCGTGGGCGATCGCACGGGAACTGCTCTTCGGGGTGCACACCGAACGCCTGGTGCGTCGCCTGGATGCGGAGGGCGGGCTCCCCGTCGAAGACCTCCCCACCCGGGCGAGCGGCCGTCCGCTGCGCGACGCCGCGGACGAGCAGTTCCCGCAGTACCAGGCCGAGGTCGAGGCCGACCCCGAGAGCTGGCGTGCCTGGTTCCGCCTGGGGCTCGCGTATGACGCCTCGGGGGACCGCCGCCGGGCGCGCGACGCCCTCCGCCGGGCGATCCGGCTGGAACGGGTCGAGGCGAAGGGCGAGCTGCCCGCGCGTTAGACGGCCCGCACCTCCATCAGCCTGTCCATCGCATCCTCGATCGTGGTGTCGCGAAAGACGAATCCATCGTCGAGCAGCGCCCGCGGGACGACCAACTGGTCGGCGAGCAGCAGCTCCCGCCCGGCTTCTTGCAGTGCGAGCTCGATCGCGAAGCGGGGGAGGGGGACCAGATACGGTCTCCGCACGGCCCGCGCGAGGGCCCGGACGACCTCGCCGGCGGTAGCGGGCGTGGGACCCGCGATATTGACCGGTCCCTCGAGGTGCGACGTGAGCAGGTGCACGAGGGCCGCGGCCTCATCGTGGATGCTCACCCACGGCCAGTGCTGACGACCTCCTCCGATGGGCCCGGCGAGGCCCGCCTTCGCGAGCGGGAGGAGCGGCGCTAGGGCCCCACCCCGGCCGATGACGACGCCCGTGCGCGCGAGCACCACCCGCGTGGAGGCGGGGGCGAGGCGGGCGGCCGCCTCCCACGCCTGCACGACCTCGGTGAGGAACCCGCGTCCCGGCTGAGCCGTCTCCGTCAGTTCCTGTCCCGGGCGGTCGCCGTAGAACCCCACGGCCGACGCATTCACGAGGACAGCCGGCGCATTCACTGCCCGGCGCATCGCCTCGGTCAGCGTCCCGGTCGCCTCCAGACGCGACGACAGGATGCGGCGCTTGGTCGCACGCGTCCAGGGCAGCCGCTGCAGCGACGCACCCGCCAGATCGACGACGGCATCCGCCCACTCGAACACGTCGCCGTCGACGACGCGCTTCTCCGGGGCCCAGCGGAACTCCTCAGCGTCAGCCGGCTCCCGCCGCACCAGCCGGCGCGTCTCGTGACCGGCCGCTGCGAGCTGAGCGCGCAGTTCACCGCCGATGAAGCCGGAGGAACCTGCCAGCAGTACCCGCATCGGAAGCCCGCCGCGATCAGGCGAGCGTGGCTTCCAGCGTGATCGGGATGCCGACCAGCGCCCGCGACACCGGGCACGTGCTCTTGGCCTCCTCGGCGAGTCGCTGGAAGTCCTCCTCCGACAGCCCGGGGACGGTCGCGTTGACGCGCAGGCGGCTCCCGGTGATGCCCTGGGCCGGGTCGAAGGTGACGGCGGCGGTCGTCTGGATGCTGTCCGGCGTCGTCCCGAACTGCGTGAGGATGTTCGAGAACGCCATCGAGAAGCAGGCAGCGTGCGCCGCGCCCAGGAGCTCCTCCGGAGTGGTGACCTCGGCGCCGCCTTCGGAGCGCGCCTTCCAGTTCACCGTCAGGTCGGCCGCGCGGGACGAGTCGAGCGTGACCCGGCCGGAACCGCTCTTCAGGTCGCCGCTCCAGACGGTGGTGGATTCGCTGGTCACTGCCATGAAGGCCTCCTCGAGAGATGCCGCCGCCGGATGCGGACGGGCGTGATCCACCCTAGTGACGGGGTCCGACAGCGGCATCGGGCGCTCGGCGGATTCTCGGCTGATGCCCCAGGAATCCGGGCTGCAGTATTCCGGCCGGGGTGTTCAAGTTGCCGCGTTCAGGCTGCCGCGCCGCGCCGGATCAGGCGAGCACGCACGAGAAGCAGGTAGAGCTGGCAGCCGATGCAGTATCCGAACACCGAGTTGAGGAAGGCTGCGACGAAGGCCAGCCCCGCTGCCACGGGCACCGCGAAGGGGACGCCGACGAGCGCGAGCAGCAGCCCGAGCGCTGTCACGATGAGCCCGACCGCCTGCGCGAAGGTCGGCGGCGCCGGGTCCTCCAGCTCGGTCGGCGGCGAGAGGCGAGGCCGCACCAGGCGACGGTAGAGCACGCCGTACGGATGCCGCCGGACGCCCGCGAAGGCGCCCCACGCGAAGAGGAGCGCGATGACCAGGAGGAGCGCGAACGCCCCTGTCGCCGCGCCGACGAGCGCGAGGAACAGGTCGATCAGGAGGAGGACAGCGGTGATTCCCGCTCCGAAGCGGGGCGATCGCGGGTCGATGCCCCCGGGTGTGCCACCGCCGTTGCGGGGGTTCGCCGTGGGTTCGGGCTTCGGGTCAGGCTGAGACATGGTCGCTCCCGAGGATGCGGTCGAGGGTGGTCCGGACATCGTCCGGTCGTGCGGCCCCGCCGATGCGCGCGCGCACGGCGCCGGCGGCGTCGAGGACGAGCGTCGTCGGTGTCTGGAGCACGCCGAAGCGGCTGGCGAGGTCCGGTCGGTGGGTGAGGTCGACATCCAGATGGCGGACGCCGTCGACGTCGTGCGCAGCGGCGTCGAGCACGCGCGCCGTGGACCGGCAGGGCGCGCAGAACTCGGTGGAGAACTGCAGGAGAGTGGCACGATCGCCGAGCGCCTCCGCGCCCACTTCCGCTGCCTGCACCACCTGGCCGGAGCGGGTGGTCCTGGCGCGGCCCGTGGTGGCGCGCCAGACGAGCCCGGCCGCCGTCGCGGCGGCGACGAGCGCCAGCAGGATACCGAGCGCGAGCAATCCGTTCACAGGACGGGACGTTACGCCCGGGTTCTCCACAGTGCAGAGATTGTGACCTCTCGTGACATGGACCCGATACCCTGGTGCCATGGCTGCTTCCGCGAACCCCTTCGGCCAGGTCCTCGTCGCCCTGGTCACTCCTTTCACCGCCGATGGCGAAGTGGACTGGGCTGCGGTCGAAAAGCACATCGACGACGTCATCCAGGCCGGAGCCGACGGAATCGTCGTCACCGGCACGACGGGCGAGACCTCCACCCTCACCGACCACGAGAAGCTGCGGCTGGTCGAGGTCGGCAAGGCGGTCGCCGGCGAGCGCGCCAAGATCATCACCGGCGGCGGTTCGAACGAGACGGCGCACGCCATCCAGCTCTACCAGCAGAGCCAGAAGGCGGGGGCGGACGGCGTCATGGTCGTCACCCCGTATTACAACAAGCCCACCCAGGCGGGCATCCTGACCCATTTCCGGATGATCGCGGACTCGACCGACCTTCCGGTGATCCTCTACGACATCCCCGGCCGCACAGGCGTGCCCATCAAGTACGAGACCATCCTGCGCATCGCCAAGCACCCGAACGTGCTCGCGATCAAGGATGCGAAGGGCGACTTCAGCGAGGTCAGCCGCGTCCTGAACCAGACCGATCTGCTCTACTTCTGCGGCGACGACGCGAACGTCCTGCCGCACCTCTCCATCGGTGCGAGCGGTCTCATCGGCGTGACGGCCAACATCGCGGCGACGCCGTACCGGCAGATGGTCGATGCGGTGAACGCCGGCGACCTGGCCACCGCGACCGCTGCCCACCGCAAGCTCGAACCGCTGGTGCGTGCCGTCATGACGCATGTGCCCGGTACAGTGGCCACGAAGTACATCCTCCACGGACTCGGCCGCATCTCCAGCCCGCGCGTGCGCCTGCCGCTCGTCGGGCCGGAGGAGTGGGAGGCCGCGCAGATCGAGGACGAGCTCGACCTCGTGAAGGACATCCCCGGAGTCGACTTCTCCAACTTCCGCCCCGACCGCAACGCGGCCGCCGGCGGAGCGCTCCCGAAGATCGCCGGGACCACGCGCTGACGGTCGCCCAGGCGGCCGACGAGCGCTGACACAGAACTCTGCCGCGGGTGCGTGAAGCCCCGCACCCCACACAGGCATACCGAACACAGAAATCAGGAGGGCCCATGCCCAACCCCGTCGCCGCGCCTCCGGCGCTCGCCCCAGGAACACTCCGCGTCATCCCGACCGGGGGTCTCGGCGAGATCGGCCGCAACATGACCGTCTTCGAGTACGAGGGGAAGCTCCTCATCGTCGACTGCGGCGTGCTCTTCCCCGAGCAGGACCAGCCGGGCGTCGACTTGATCCTGCCCGACTTCGCACCGGTGCGCGACCGGCTGGACGACGTCGTCGGCGTCGTCCTGACCCACGGTCACGAGGACCACATCGGCGCGGTGCCGTATCTCCTCAAGCTCCGTCGCGACATCCCGCTCATCGGATCGGGTCTGACGCTGGCGCTCGTAGAGGCCAAGCTCAAGGAGCACCGCATCCAGCCCTACTCCCTCACGGTGAAGGAGGGGCAGGTAGAGCAGCTGGGGCCGTTCTCGCTGGAGTTCGTCGCCGTCAACCATTCGATCCCCGACGCGCTCGCGGTCGCGATCACCACGCCGGCCGGCGTGGTGCTGCACACCGGCGACTTCAAGATGGACCAGCTGCCGCTGGACGACCGGATCACCGATCTCCGTGCCTTCGCACGCCTCGGCGAGAGGGGCGTCGACCTCTTCCTGGCCGACTCCACCAACGCCGACGTCCCCGGGTTCACCCCGCTGGAGCGGTCCATCGGCCCCGTGCTCGACGCCGTGATCGCGCGGGCGCCGCGGCGGGTCATCGTGGCGAGCTTCTCCAGCCACGTCCACCGCGTCCAGCAGGTGCTCGACGCCGCCGCCTCCAATGGCCGGCGCGTCGCGCTGCTCGGCCGCTCGATGGTCCGGAACATGACGATCGCCGCCGAGCTCGGCTACCTGAAGGTGCCGGAAGGCGTGCTCATCGACTACAAGAAGGCGGCCGACCTGCCCGACGACGAGATCGTCTACATGTCGACCGGCTCGCAGGGCGAGCCGATGGCGGTGCTCGCGCGCATGGCGAACCTCGACCACCAGATCGAGGTCGGGCACGGCGACACCGTGATCCTCGCGTCGAGTCTCATCCCGGGCAACGAGAACGCGGTCTACCGGGTCATCGACGGGCTCACGAAGCTCGGAGCGAACGTCGTCCACAAGGGCAATGCCAAGGTGCATGTCTCCGGCCACGCCGCCGCCGGCGAACTGCTCTACTGCTACAACATCCTGAAGCCGAAGAACGTGATGCCGGTGCACGGCGAGTACCGCCACCTGGTCGCGAACGCACGCCTGGCGATGGACACCGGCGTACCGGAGGAGAACACGATCCTCGCCGAGGACGGCTCGGTCATCGACCTGCGCGACGGCATCGCCCGCGTCGTCGGGCAGCTCGACCTCGGCTTCGTATACGTCGACGGCGCCAGTGTCGGAGAGATCACCGACGCCGACCTGAAGGACCGCCGCATCCTCGGCGAGGAGGGCTTCATCTCGATCATCGTCGTCGTGGAGGCGGCGACCGGCCGCATTGTCACAGGACCCGAGGTGCACGCCCGGGGCTTCGCCGAGGACGACGCGGTGTTCGACGACGTCAAGCCGAAGATCGCCGCGGCGCTGTCCGAGGCCGCGCACAACGGCGTCCGTGACTCGCACGCCCTCTCGCAGGTGGTGCGGCGCACCGTCGGCCGCTGGGTGAACACGAGCTACCGGCGCCGGCCGATGATCGTCCCGCTCGTCATCGAGGCGTAGGCGACTCCGCCATGGCGACAGGGATCGTTACCCCGCGGAAACGCGGGGGCCGGTAGCGTTCCCGCATGAGAGCGTTCCGCATCCGACCCGCCACCGGCGAGGATGCCCGCGTGCTCGCGGACATGCTCGTGGAGGCGGTCAACGGGAACGCGGAAAGGACCCGCTCCCGGGTGAACGTCCTCGAAGACCCTGCCTTCGGACGTTATATCGCGGGCTGGAAGCGCCCGGGCGATTTCGGCTGCGTCGCCGAGGACGCCAACGGTGTCGCGGTCGGCGCGTGCTGGGCGCGGCTGTTCCCGGCGAACGACCCGGGATCCGGGTTCGTGGCGGTCGGCGTGCCGGAGCTCACCCTCGGCGTCTACCGGCAGTGGCGGGCGCAGGGCGCCGGACGGGCGTTGCTGCGTGAGCTCTCCCTCGCCGCGTCGGCGCACGGGTACGCACGGCTGAGCCTCAGCGTCGAGCGGACGAACTTCGCACAGCGCCTCTACACGAGCGAGGGCTACGTCCCCGTCGCAGTCGGAGAGAGCGCCGACACGATGGTGCGCACCGTCCGCTGACGGAGCGGATTTTCCACAATCCAGGCGCGGGAACCCCGGGATGACGGGGGTACGCCGTAGCGTGGACTCCATGGCCACGAGCACCAAGTCGAATTCTCGCGCCCGGAACTCCGGTCGCGGCGGGTCGACCGCGCGCAAGCCGGCAGCGAAGACCGCCCAGCAGAAGACGGTCGCCTACCCGGCAGCCGACGCGGGGTCGAGCCCTCTCCTCCGTGCGTGGATGGGCCTGGCGCACCTCACGGGCGCCGCCTTCCGCGCGCTCGGGCCCGAGAAGCTCAGCAAGGAGGAGCGGCGCGACGGCTTCCCCTTCTTCCTCGTCCTGCTCGCGATCGCCGGCGCCGTCGTGGAGTGGTTCCTGATCAACGACCAGGTCGCCCGCATGCTCGACGCGTGGACCTTCGGCGGCCTGTTCGGCCGCGTCGCCTTCGCCCTGCCCGTGGTGATGGTGCTGTTCGCCGCCTGGCTGTTCCGGCATCCCAGTTCCGTCGACGACAACACGAGGATCGGGATCGGCCTCAGCATCCTGCTCCTCATGGTGTCCGGCCTCTGCCACCTGTTCAGCCCGCATCCCTCGCCCAGCGACGGCATGGCGGCGCTGGCTCAGGCGGGCGGCGTGCTCGGCTGGCTGGTCTCGGCGCCGCTCTCGCTGGTGATCACGCCGTATGGCGGGGGCGCCGTCGTCATCGTCCTGCTCATCCTGAGCCTGTTCATCATCACGAAGACGCCGCCGAACAAGCTGCCGGCGCGCATCCGCGAGCTGTACGCCTACCTGTTCGGGGCCCAGCTCCCGACGGAGGACGAGCGCCACGAGGCGAAGAGCGGCAAAGAGGCTCGCACCAAGCAGGTCGAGCTCGACGGTGTCGACGACGAGCCAGAACCCGAGGGCAACCTCCCGTGGTGGCGGCGCAACAAGTCGCAGCGCGAGGAGGACCCCGAGTACGACGCGGAGCCGGTGGACGGACTCACGGAGGTCTTCGGGAAGGGCGAGCGGGGCAAGGGCGAGTTCGCGACGGCCCTCGAGCCCGATCCGACGAGCGATCACTACAACACCGAGGTGCTGAGCGAGCTCGCGCACGCGGAGGACGCGCTGCAGCGGTTCACGGGAGAGCAGCCGCCCACCGCCGTGGCGCCGCTTCCCGGTGCAGCAGGCCTTCCCGGCGCTGGCGCCCTTCCCGGCGCTGCCGCGGTGCTTCCGGGATTCCAGGCGGGCGCCGAGGACTTCGACGAGGACGCCGCACCGCCGGCTCTGCCGCAGCCGACGGCCCCCTACAACCTGCCATCGGCGTCCATGCTCTCGGCCGGGACGCCCGCGAAGACCCGCTCGGGCGCGAACGACGAGATCGTCGCGGCCATCACCGAGGTGCTGACGCAGTTCGGGGTGGACGCGAAGGTCACCGGCTACTCGCGCGGCCCGACCGTCACGCAGTACGAGATCGAGCTCGGTCCGGGCGTCAAGGTGGAGCGCGTCACCGCCCTCAGCAAGAACCTCTCGTACGCGGTGGCGAGCAACGAGGTGCGCATCCTGTCGCCCATCCCGGGCAAGAGCGCTATCGGCGTAGAGATCCCCAACAGCGACCGCGAGATCGTGTCGCTCGGCGACGTCCTGCGCTCGCCGGCCGCGACCAAGAGCGTCCACCCGATGACGATCGGCGTCGGCAAGGACGTCGGCGGCGGCTATGTCGTGGCGAACCTGGCGAAGATGCCGCACCTCCTGGTCGCCGGCTCCACCGGCTCCGGAAAGTCCAGCTTCGTCAACTCGATGATCACGAGCCTCCTGATGCGCGCCAAGCCCTCCGAGGTGCGGATGGTGCTCATCGACCCCAAGCGGGTCGAGCTGACGATCTACGGCGGCGTCCCGCACCTCATCACCCCCATCATCACGAACCCGAAGAAGGCGGCGGAAGCGCTGCAGTGGGTCGTGAAGGAGATGGACATGCGGTACGACGACCTGGCGAGCTTCGGCTTCCGCCACATCGACGACTTCAACCGCGCCGTGGTCAACGACGAGATCGTGCTGCCGGCGGGCAGCGAGCGGAAGCTCAAGCCGTACCCCTACCTCCTCGTGGTCGTCGATGAGCTCGCCGACCTGATGATGGTCGCTCCGCGCGATGTCGAGGACTCGATCGTCCGCATCACGCAGCTTGCGCGTGCGTCCGGCATCCACCTGGTCCTCGCGACGCAGCGGCCGTCGGTCGACGTCGTCACCGGCCTCATCAAGGCGAACGTGCCGTCCCGCCTCGCGTTCGCGGTCACCAGCGTCACCGACTCGCGGGTCATCCTCGACCAGCCGGGTGCGGACAAGCTCATCGGCCAGGGCGACGGGCTCTTCCTGCCGATGGGCGCATCCAAGGCGATCCGCGTGCAGGGTGCGTGGGTGAACGAGGCCGAGATCCAGAAGGTGGTCGAGCACGTCACGCGTCAGGCGCGGCCGGAGTACCGGCAGGATGTCACCGTCGGTGCGGAGCGCAAGCAGATCGATTCCGACATCGGCGACGACCTCGAACTGCTGCTCGCGGCGGCAGAGCTGGTCGTCTCCTCCCAGTTCGGTTCCACGTCGATGCTGCAGCGCAAGCTGCGGGTGGGCTTCGCCAAGGCCGGCCGCCTCATGGACCTGCTGGAGTCGCGCGAGATCGTCGGGCCGTCCGAGGGATCGAAGGCCCGCGACGTGCTGGTCACGGCCGAGCAGCTCCCGCAGGTCATCGCCCGGCTGCGAGGCGAGGAGCCGCCCGGTGGTGCGCCCCAGGCGGCGCCGCTCGCGCAGCGCCCGGTCGAGCCGGCCGCCGGCGCGGAGGAGGACCGGTACGGCGTCGACCCCGTCGCCGAGATGACCGCGGGTTATCCTGAGGTCGACGGGGACTCGGACGACGACGCCTGGCAGTTGACCGGCAGAGAGTAGAAGACCGCGATGTCGGTGCCCGACACGCCTCCGCCCGCAGCGGCGGACGGCGGAGCAGACCGCGTGAGCAACTGGAACCTGCCCAACGCGATCACGATCGTGCGCATCCTTCTGGCTCCACTGTTCTTCTGGATGCTGCTCGCCGATGGCGGCCACGACGGGTGGTTGCGCTGGGCTGCGACCGTGCTGTTCATCCTGGCGATCGCGACGGACGGTGTGGATGGGGCGCTCGCCCGCCGCAACGGAATGGTCACCGATCTCGGCAAACTCCTCGACCCGATCGCCGACAAGGTGCTGACCGGGGGTGCGCTCATCGCCCTGTCGCTGCTCGGCGAGCTGCCGTGGTGGGTCACGGTCGTCATCCTCGTGCGCGAGGTCGGCATCACCGTCTACCGCTTCGTCGTCATCCGCCAGGGCGTCATCGCGGCCTCGCGCGGAGGCAAGATCAAGACCATCGTCCAGTCCGTCGCCATCTCGCTGGCGCTCGCGCCGCTGTGGACGATTCTGGGGGACTGGGTCTTCTGGGTGAACGGCATCGTCATGACGGCGGCCGTCGTCCTGACGGTGTGGACGGGCATCGACTACCTCTGGCAGGCCTGGAAGGGGCGGAGGGCGAAGCGTGCCGTCGGCTGAGCGGGACGGCACGGTCCGGGTGGTCCGCGCGCTGATCGACCGACGCCTCACCATCGCTGTGGCGGAGTCATTGACCGGAGGGATGCTGACCGCTGAGCTGACGAGCGTGCCCGGCGCGTCCGCTGTGGTGCTCGGGGGAGCCGTCGTCTACGCCACCGAGCTCAAGCACTCGCTCCTCGGCGTGGATGCCGCGCTGCTCGCCGCCGAGGGGCCTGTGCATCCCGAGGTCGCGTGCCAGCTCGCAGCCGGCGTGCGGGAGCGGCTCGCGGTGGATGGGCGTCCGGCGGATCTCGGCGTGGCCACGACCGGGGTCGCTGGGCCCGACCCGCAAGGTGGGCAGCCGGTGGGCACCGTCTACCTCGGGATCGCAACGGCGGCGGGGGCGCGTTCGATCGCGCTGGACCTGTCCGGGGACCGCGAAGAGATCCGCCGCCGGACGGTCGCCGAGGCCATCGGCGCGCTGGCCTTCGAGCTTGGCATAACGATTGTGTAAATACCCGTATTACCGCGGGAATACGGGGCGTTTCCGGCTCGTTACACCTGCTGCATTCACAAGAAAAGCCCAGTAGCCCTCGATATCGTGGAACAGAGGATGCGGTACATTCGTATCCCATCGATACGTCGGCAGGGTAAGAGAGGGAGGCTCCGAATGATTCTTGTACGTCAGGAAATCGGCGACGTGCTCAGGGACTTCCGCCTGCAAAAGGGTCGCACGCTCCGCCAGGTCGCCAGTAAGGCGAGCGTCGCGCTGGGCTATCTCAGCGAGGTCGAGCGCGGTCAGAAGGAGGCGTCGAGTGAGATCCTCGCCTCGGTGGCCGACGCGCTGGAGACCCCGGTCTCCGTCATCATGCGCGAGGTCGGTGATCGGATCGCCGTGCTCGAGGGTCTCGAGCCGGTGATTCCGGATACCGTTCCGGACGAGTTCGTCACGGCGATGGGCTCGGATCTGGTCGCGCGCTGATCAGAACGCCTGGGAGGACGCCCCGCGACTGCGGGGCGTCCTTCGTTTTCCCTCCCTCCACTCTTCTGAAGTAAGGACCCATGAAGCTCAGCGAGTTCCAGAGAGCCGTGTCGGACGAGTTCGGCCGCTCCTATGGCCAGGCGCTCCTCACCGATCTCGTGCTCGGCGAGCTCGGTGGCCGGACAGCCGCGGAGGCCCTCGCCGCCGGCCGTGCGCCGCGCGAGGTCTGGCTGGCCCTGTGCAAGGAGGCCGGGGTGCCGGCCTCGCATTGGTACGGGGCGGGAAAGCCCGCGCCCAAGCGCTGAGGGCTTGCGACACGCCGATCCGAACCTCTCGAAGATATGTTCGGATCTGGCTACACTTCTTCACAACGGCAGTCGAAAACCGGTTGTCCACAGATCGCACGTCCCTCGCTTCGAGTGTCGGACGTCACTCCTAGAGTCGAACCGTAGCGAAGCCACGAAGGAGAACCGCAATGCCATCACCCGCAGACCGCGAGAAGGCGCTAGAGACCGCCCTTGCGCAGATCGACCGCCAGTTCGGAAAAGGCTCGGTCATGCGACTGGGCAGCGATGAGCGCGCACCGGTCGAGGTCGTTCCCACCGGATCGATCGCACTCGACGTCGCACTCGGCATCGGCGGTCTCCCGCGCGGCCGCATCATCGAGATCTACGGCCCGGAGTCGTCGGGTAAGACCACGCTGACGCTCCATGCGATCGCCAACGCGCAGCGCGCAGGCGGCATCGCCGCCTTCATCGACGCCGAGCACGCGCTCGACCCGGAGTACGCCCGCAAGCTCGGCGTCGACATCGACGCGCTCTTGGTGTCACAGCCCGACACCGGTGAGCAGGCGCTCGAGATCGCCGACATGCTGGTGCGTTCGGGGTCCATCGACCTCATCGTCATCGACTCCGTGGCGGCCCTCGTGCCGCGCGCCGAGATCGAGGGCGAGATGGGCGACTCGCACGTCGGCCTCCAGGCCCGACTGATGTCGCAGGCGCTCCGCAAGCTCACCGGCGGTCTCAGCCAGACCAACACCACGATGATCTTCATCAACCAGCTGCGCGAGAAGATCGGCGTGTTCTTCGGTAGCCCGGAGACGACGGCCGGTGGTAAGGCGCTCAAGTTCTACGCCTCGGTCCGCCTCGACATCCGGCGCATCGAGACCCTGAAGGACGGCACTGAAGCGGTCGGCAACCGGACCCGCGTCAAGGTCGTCAAGAACAAGATGGCTCCGCCCTTCAAGCAGGCCGAGTTCGACATCCTCTACGGTGTCGGTATCTCGCGTGAGGGCAGCCTGCTCGACTTCGGTGTCGAGCACGGTCTCGTCAAGAAGTCGGGCGCCTGGTACACCTACGAGGGCGACCAGCTCGGCCAGGGCAAGGAGAACTCGCGCAACTTCCTGATCGCGAACCCGGACGTCGCGGCAGAGATCGAGCAGAAGATCAAGATCAAGCTGGGCATCGTCGCCGACCCGAACGCGGTGGTGGAAGCGCCGTCGAACGTCGGGTCGATCGAAGAGAAGCTGCAGGCGCGCAAGGGCGCTTGAGCGTGTCCGTCGCCTCCCGAAGGAGATCCTCGTGGTGGTGAAGTTTCCGTCGTCGTCTGAGGGCGACGCGAGCGGTGGGTCGTCGAGCGGTGGGTCGTCGAGCGATGGGTCGTCGAGCGATGGGCTGTCGAGCGATGGGTCGTCCAGCGACGCGCAGGAGCGTCTCGCCCCGGTGACTCCGCTCCGGCGACCCGCTCCTGGCCGGAGTGCCGGCGACGACCATCCGTCGCGGGGGAAGGTCGCTCGTCCGGTCGTCGGACTGCGTTCCGCAGAGCCGGGCGGCGGCGAGCCACGGGTCGGCCGGCCGAGTGAGAGCACGCAACGTGACTCCACGGTGTCCGACGGCGGGTGGAACAACACCTGGGGTGGTGGACCCAGTTCGCTAACGGCAGAAGCTGCCGCTGAGGAGGACGAGGAGACGGCGCGCCAGACGCGCAAGACGTCCGGTGTCGCCATCCGGCAGCTCGCACGGCGGGGGATGTCGCGGTGGGAGCTGGAACAGGTGCTGATCCGTCGCGAGATCCCGGAGGAGGTCTACGGTCCGGAGCTCGACCGGCTCGAGACGTTGGGTGTGATCGACGATGCCTCCCTGGCGACGACGCTTGCGTTCACGCAGCACAGCCGCAAGGGCCTGGGGCGTTCGGCGATCGAGCAGGAGTTGAAGCGTCGCCACATCGACCCGGAGCTGATCGGGCTGGCCCTGGCCGACATCGGCCAGGACGATGAGCTGGAACGGGCGATCGAACTCGCCACGAAGCGGATCGGCCAGCTCGAGAACTACGACGACGAGACGGCGCGCCGGCGGCTGCACGCGTTCCTCGCCCGCAAGGGATACGCGTCCGAGGTCGTCCGTCAGGCGATGGAGGCCGCCTTCACCGGCCGACGTTCCCGCGGCGGCTCGGGCGTCCGCTTCCAGTGACGGCTGCGTAGACTTGTCGCCATCATGAGCATCCTGGAACAACGCAGCGTCATCGAGCCCTCGGAGGCGGCGGTCCGCCCGGACGGCCGGGCGCGGACGTACGAGGTGCGCACGTTCGGCTGCCAGATGAACGTCCACGACTCCGAGCGACTCAGCGGTTCCCTCGAAGCAGCCGGCTACGTCGCGGCCGATGGGGAAGAAGCGGACATCGTCGTCATCAACACGTGCGCCGTACGCGAGAACGCGGACAACAAGCTGTACGGCAACCTCGGACACCTCGCGGGCGTCAAGAGGCACCACGAGGGCATGCAGATCGCGGTCGGCGGGTGCCTTGCACAGAAGGACAAGAACGTCATCCTCGAGAAGGCGCCCTGGGTGGATGTCGTGTTCGGCACCCACAACATGGGCTCGCTTCCGAGTCTTCTCGAGCGCGCCCGTCACAATGACGCAGCGGAGATCGAGATCCTCGAATCGCTCGAGACGTTCCCCTCGACGCTCCCGACCAAGCGAGATTCCTCCTACTCCGGCTGGGTCTCCATCTCGGTGGGCTGCAACAACACCTGCACGTTCTGCATCGTGCCGTCCCTCCGAGGCAAGGAGAAGGACCGGAGGCCGGGCGACATCCTCGCCGAGATCCAGGCGCTCGTTGACGACGGCGCGATCGAGGTGACCCTCCTCGGCCAGAACGTCAACTCGTACGGCGTCGAGTTCGGAGACCGTCAGGCCTTCAGCAAGCTGCTGCGGGCGGCCGGGCAGATCGACGGCCTGGAGCGGATCCGCTTCACCAGTCCGCATCCCGCCGCATTCACGGATGATGTCATCGACGCGATGGCGGAGACGCCCAACGTGATGCCGCAGCTGCATATGCCGCTCCAGTCCGGCTCCGACCGCATCCTGCGCTCGATGCGGCGGTCCTACCGCTCGGAGAAGTTCCTCGGGATCCTCGACCGCGTGCGCGCCTCGATGCCCGACGCCGCCATCAGTACGGACATCATCGTCGGCTTCCCGGGCGAGACCGAAGAGGACTTCCTGGAGACGATGCGGGTCGTCGAGGCCGCACGGTTCGCCTCCGCGTTCACGTTCCAGTACTCGATCCGACCGGGCACGCCGGCCGCCACCATGGCGGAGCAGGTGCCCAAGGAGATCGTGCAGGACCGCTACGAGCGCCTGGCCGCGCTGCAGGAGCGCATCTCCTGGGAAGAGAACCAGAAGCTGATCGGTCGCGAAGTCGAGCTCCTCGTCGCCAACGGCGAAGGACGCAAGGACGCCGACACCCACCGGCTCAGCGGACGCGCACGCGACAGCCGCCTCGTTCATTTCGACGTGCCGGCCGGCTCGGCGACGCCGCGCCCCGGCGATGTCGTCACCGTCCGCGTGACCCAGGCGGCGCCGCATCACCTCATCGCCGATGCGACCGACGGTTCTCCGCTGCGCATCCGCCGGACGCGCGCGGGCGACGCGTGGGATCGCGCGGAGGCCGAGTCCTGTGCGGTCCCTGCGCACGGTTCGGAGGCCGGCGCATCGTCCGGTCGCGTCTCGCTCGGCCTGCCGAGCCTGCGTGTCCGCGAACCGCTCACGTCGCCGGGCGTCGGCACGATGCCGATCTACGACCCGACGGACGGGCAGCGCTGAGCGAGACATCCATTCGGCCCCTCGTCGCCATCGTCGGCCCGACAGGGACCGGCAAGACCGACCTGTCCCTCGCTTTCGCCGAACGCCTCCTCGCCGCTGGGCAGCCGGCCGAGATCGTCAACGCGGACGCGATGCAGCTCTACCGCGGCATGGACATCGGAACGGCCAAGCTGCCGTCCGACCAGTGGCGCGGCATCCCGCACCACCTCTTCGACGTGCTCGACGTCACCGACGAGGCCACCGTCGCCGCCTATCAGCCCCAAGCGCGGTCCACGATCCGTGACATCCTGGAGCGAGGCGCGGTGCCCATCCTCGTCGGCGGTTCCGGGTTGTACGTCTCGAGCGTGCTCTTCGACCTGCGCTTCCCCGGAACCGACCCCGAGCTCCGCGCCCGGCTCGAGGCGGAGCTCACGGAGCACGGACCCGGGATGCTGTTCCAGCGTCTCGCGGAGCTCGACCCGGGGGCCGCTGCGCGGATCGGCTCGCGCAACGGCCGCCGCATCGTCCGCGCGCTCGAAGTCGCCGAACTCACGGGGACAGCGGTGAGCGGCACACTCCCGGACGAGGCACCGCTCTGGCATGAGCGCACCGCCATCGTCGGCCTCGCCGCTCCCCGCGACGAGCTCGTTGCCCGGCTCGACGCCCGGGTCGAGCGGATGTGGGCCGACGGGCTCCTGGATGAAGTGACCGACCTGATCCCGCACGGCCTCGACCGCGGCGTCACCGCCCGCCGCGCCATCGGCTACGCGCAGGCGCTGGCCGAGCTCCGCGGCGAACTCACCCGCGCCGAGGCGATCGCGCAGACCCAGCAGCTGACCCGCCGCTACGCGCGGCGCCAGGTCAGCTGGTTCAAGCGCTACCCCCGCATCCAGTGGCTGGACTACGACGCCCCCGATCTGGCGGATGCGGCGCTCGCGCTCGTCGACGGCCTGGGCGTCGACGGAGTTCCCGCGGAGGATCGCTAGGCTGGGACGCATGGCGACCATCCATTTCACCAAGGGTCAGGGCACGGGCAACGATTTCGTGCTGTATTCCGACCCGGAGGGACGCCTGCCGCTCACGCCGGCCCAGATCGCCGAGATCTGCGACCGGCACTTCGGCGTCGGGGCCGACGGCGTCATCCGCGCGATCCGCTCCGAGCACCTGCCCGAAGGGGAGGCGGCGCTGGCGGAGGATGACGGCGCCACCTGGTTCATGGACTACTCCAACGCCGACGGCTCACCCGCCGAGATGTGCGGCAACGGTATCCGCGTCTACGTCCGCTATCTGCTCGAGACCGGACTCGCGGAGCTGGACGAGGGCGCGACGCTCGCCATCGGCACCCGGTCTGGGGTGCGCGATGTGCAACGCAGCACGAACGGCTTCCAGGTCGACCTGGGCCGCTGGGACCTCGCCGGCGGCGAGCCGCTGGTGCGGGCGAAGGAGCTGCCCGTCGCGCGACCGGGCCTCGGCATCGACATGGGGAACCCGCACGTGGTGGTCGCCCTCGCCGACGAATCCGAGCTGGAGGCCGCCGACCTCTCGTACATCCCGCACCTGGATCCCGTCCCGGAGCACGGCGCCAACGTGGAGTTCGTGGTGCCGCTCGATCCACTGGTGAAGGACGGCGTCGGCCGGATCCGCATGCGCGTGCATGAGCGCGGCAGCGGCGAGACCCTCTCCTGTGGCACTGGAGCGGCCGCCGCAGCCCTCGCCGTCCGTTATTGGGCCGGAGAGGCGGCGCCGAACAACTGGCGCGTCGACGTCCCCGGCGGGACCGTCGGCGTCCGTATGTTCCTGTCTCTTATACACATCTGACGCTGCCGACGACGGA
>NZ_JBNDHX010000066.1:0-21193 GCF_056755275.1 Leifsonia sp. HAY1-4F | reverse complement strand
AGACCGAGAACTTCTCCCCGTACTCGCTCATGTCGATGCGGACCATCGCCTTCTCGTCGTCGAAGAGGAACGCGGCGAGCGCCTTCGCGAGTTCGGTCTTGCCGACACCGGTCGGGCCGAGGAACAGGAACGATCCAGTCGGGCGTCCAGGGTCGGAGATTCCGGCGCGCGTGCGGCGCACCGCATCCGCCACCGCTTGCACGGCCCGCTTCTGGCCGATGATCCGCCGGCCCAGCTCGTGCTCCAGGTTCAGCAGCTTCTCGGTCTCGCCCTGGGTGAGGCGGTCGACCGGGATGCCGGTCCACGCGGCGACGACGGCCGCGATGTCGTCGGCCGTGACCTGCTCGTTCACCATGCGCGGGTGGTCGTGCTCGGCCGCTTCGGCCTCGGCCAGCTCCCGCTCGATGCCCGGGATGGTCTCGTACTCGATGCGGGACGCCTCCTGGTAGCGGCCGTCGCGCAGAGCGAGGTCGCGCCGGGTCTTGGCCTCCTCGAGCTGCGACCGCAACTCGCCCACGCGGTTCAGCGACGCCTTCTCGGCGCGCCAGCGGGCCTGCAGCTCCTCCAGCTGATCCTCCTGCTCGTGCAGGCGCTCGCGCAGCTGCCCCAGGCGCTCCTTGCTGGCCTCGTCCTTCTCCTTCTTGAGGGCGAACTCCTCCAGCTTCATCCGCTCGACCTGACGCTGGAGCGTGTCGATCTCGACGGGTGCCGAGTCGATCTCCATCTTCAGGCGCGACGCCGCCTCGTCGATGAGGTCGATGGCCTTGTCGGGCAGCTGGCGTGCCGTGATGTAGCGGTTGGACAGGGACGCGGCGGCGACCAGCGCCGAGTCCTCGATCGTGACCCCGTGGTGAGCCTCATAGCGGCCCTTCAGCCCACGGAGGATGGCGACCGTGTCCTCGACCGACGGCTCGCCGACGTACACCTGCTGGAAGCGGCGCTCGAGGGCCGCATCCTTCTCGATGAACTCGCGGTACTCGTTGAGCGTGGTCGCGCCGATCAGCCGCAACTCGCCGCGGGCGAGCATCGGCTTCAGCATGTTGGACGCCGCGACGGACCCCTCGCCGCCTCCCGCCCCCATGAGGATGTGGAGCTCGTCCACGAAGGTGATGATCTGTCCCTCGGCGTCGTTGATCTCTTTGAGGACGGCCTTCAGACGCTCCTCGAACTGGCCGCGGTACATCGCGCCGGCGACGAGTGCGGACAGGTCGAGCGCGACCAGCTGCTTCCCCTTGAGCGAGTCGGCCACGTCCCCCGCGACGATGCGCTGGGCGAGGCCCTCGACGACCGCCGTCTTTCCGACGCCGGGCTCGCCGATGAGCACGGGGTTGTTCTTGGTGCGACGGGTCAGCACCTGGCTGACCCGGCGGATCTCGGCGTCCCGCCCGATCACCGGGTCGAGCTTGCCGCTCTTGGCGATCTCCGTGAGGTTCACGCCGTACTGTTCGAGAGCGCTCTTAGCCTCCTCCTGCGTGGAGGGCGCACCCTGCATGTTCGCCATCTGGTTCCCTTCCCCATCTTCATTCTGGGCAAACTTGAGTCTACTAGGCTCAACTTTCTTGCGCGAGGGGATATTCCACCCGGACTCGCCCTCGATCCCGGTGGCACCTGACGAGTACCCTGGCGCCCATGGTGTACCCGGCCCCGCTCCGCGTCGTGCTGATCGACAGTGCGACCGCCGCGACGCTCGCCCAGGTCCTGCCGCTGCTGCTGCTGAGCCTCATGGTCGAACTGCGCCGCGTGGAGCTGCACCGGCGCGGGCACAACGTGAAGCTGACGCGCACGCTGCTCGGCGTCTTCTTCGTCGCATTCGGCGTGGTGGAGACGGTGTTCGTCCTCTCGATCGACGGTGAGCTCATCCCGTTCACCTGGAGCGACCTGATCGCGGCGCTGAGCATCTTCGCGCTCCTCGCCCTGCTCTTCATCCTCTCCCTCCTCGAGTCCCCGGCGCGTCGCCGGCGCGACGACGACTTCTAGGTCCCGCCCCACCGCCGAGTACACAAAGACTGCACGCTCCCGAGGGGGAAAGCGTGCAGTCTTTGTGTACTCGATGGTGGGACGCGGTGGGCGTCGGGGTGGGGTCAGCGGACGGCGGGGTCCCGGTCGTCGACGTTGGGCGGGGCTGCGGCGTCGAGCTCCTCGGGCAGTTCGAGCGGGCGGCGCGTGTAGTACTCCCGCGCCTTGCGGTAGAAGATCAGGATCGGCACGATGCCAAGCACGATCAGCCCGAGTCCGAGGCCGTTGACGACGATCGCATCGTTCTGGAAGTTCTGGACGATGCCGATGACGAAGATCACGCCCATGAAGATCGCCCCGACGGCGGGCCACAGCCCGATCAGGATGAAGTTCTTCGCGGAGGCGAACAGCACCCGCCGGTACGCGACCACCACGGCCACGCCGGCGAGCGTGTAGTAGAACGCGATCTGGATGCCGATGGAGAGGATGGCGTTGTTCAGGACTTCGCCGACCGTCTGCCCGAGCAGGTTCGCACCGAGGAACAACAGCAGCGAGACGCCCACGACGATCAGGGTCGCGAACGCCGGCGTGCGCCACCGGCGGTGGATGCTTCCGAAGATCTTCGGGATGGTGTTGTCGCGTCCCATCGAGAAGAGGGTGCGGGTGACCTGGATGAGCGTGGTCTCCAGGGTCGCGATGGTCGAGAGCGCGACGGCGATCACCAGGATCTTGCCGCCGATCCCCGGCCAGACCGCGTCGCCGAGCACCGAGAGGAGGTTGGCGCCGCTGGCCTCGATCTTTTTCTCGGGGAGGATGACGAGCGTCGCGATGGTGAAGACCTCGAACAGCAGGAAGACGATGATCACGCCGATGATGCCGGCGGAGCCGGCGCTCCTGTGGCCGTCCTTGGTCTCCTCGTTCAGGTTGGCCGAGACATCCCAGCCCCAGAAGTAGAAGGCGGCGATGAGTGCTGCCGAGACGAAGACGCCCGGCCCGGTGAGGTGCTGGAACCCGAGCCAGTCCCAGGAGAAGGACGGTCCGGCGTGCGCGGTGGTCGCGGCGCGCACGATCATGAGCGCCGCGAAGACGATCAGGATGCCGACCTCGATCACCGACATGATCCACTGCGCGCGAGCGGTGACCTGGACACCGAAGAGCACGCACGCCGCCATCACGAGGAACCAGAGGGCGCCGACGCCGGTGACCAGCAGCGTGTTGTCCGCCTGCTCCGGCGCGAACAGCGAGACCGTCATCGAGCCGGCGGGCAGCGCGCCCGCGATCATGAAGATCGTCGCCGAGATCACGAGCGCCCATCCGGACAGGAAGCCGAGGATGGGGTGCAGCGCCCGCGCGACCCACGAGTAGGCGGCGCCGGCGTTGACGTCGAGCCGCCCGAGGTAGAGGAACGCCCAGGCGATGCCGAGCATCGGGATGCCGCACCAGAGCAGGGCGGCCGGTGCTCCGAGGGCCGCGACGCCGACGAGCGTCGCCGTGGTGGCTGCGATCGAGTACGCGGGCGCGCTTCCGGCCACGGCCATCACGATGGAGCCGGCTGCGGTGACGCCGTCGGCCTTCAGCGCGTGGCGGTGCTCGTCCGGTTCGGGTCCGCCGCCGCCGTATGAGGCGTCCGGCCGGGAACTGGTCTGCGTCATTGCTCTCCCTTGGTTCACGGGTCGCGGGGTCGGGTGGCGAAGGGCAACGCCGGTGTGCGACAGGGGGACGTTAGCAACATCCAGCCGTGAGGACAAGCGTTTTACGACGGATTCGGTTGTCGGGTTACGGATTGGAGGCTGAAAGCGTTGCGAAAATGGAGGTTCGCCGCGGATGCGGTGGCGATTCCCGGATCGGTTCGCGAACACTCCCGGACCGGTCCGCTTGATCGGATGAGGATGCGATGCCTAGGGTTTTGCATGCCCGACGACGAGGACTCCGCCACCCCGCCCGCGGAGGACGGTCGGGGAGACGCGCACGGGGACGCACCGGGGCGGATCTCCCGTCGCGCGATGATCGGCGGGGTTGCCGGCGGGGCGGCGGTCCTCGCCGCGGCGGTCGGCGGGGCCGTGCTTCTGCCCCGGTTCCCCGGCTCTCCGAACGGCCCTGCGGCGACTCCGAAGCCGCACGGATCGCCTGACGGCCTCCTCGTCGACCGGCTGACGACCCGTCCGGGCTTCACGGTGGCTCATCGCGGCGGGTCGCTCGACTGGCCGGAGATGTCGATGGAGGGCTACCACAATTCGGTCGCGCTCGGCGTCAACGCGCTCGAGATCTCGCTGGCCCGCACGGCGGACGGCGTCTGGTTCGGCCTCCACGACGAGACCCTCGACCGCACCTCGGGGACCACCGGATTCCGCGCCGCCGACCACACGTGGAGCGAGGTGCAGCAGCACACGATCACCGCTGCCGAGACGAACGACCGGACGCAGCCGCGGCAGCCCTACCTGCGGTTCGAGGAGCTTGCGGACGCCTACGGCCGCACGCACACGATCTTGGTCGACCCGAAAGTGGTGCCCGTCGAGCACTTCGGGGAGCTGTTCGACCTCATGGGCCGAGTGGCGCATCCCACCGCCACCTTCGTCGCGAAGGGGTACTGCACAGCGCGCGCCTGGCCCGTGGATGCGCGGGCGCGCGGGTATCGCACGTGGGGGTACTACTACGGCTCCGAGGTCGCCGCGGACCGGACGCTCTTCGCCTCCACCCAGGAACGCTGGAGCTGGCTGGGCCTCGATTACACGGCGGAAGCGGCGGAGTGGCGATCCTTCGCCGCGAGCGGCAAGCCCGTGCTGGCGCACATCATCCCCTCGCGTGTCGCCGCCACTCGGTCGCGCCGGGAGGGTGCCCTCGGCCTCGTCGTCTCCGGCGTCCGCGAGGTCCTCGCCGCCTAACCCCTCCCTCCTGCGAATGCCCGAGCCCCACTATCGAGTACACGAAGATTGCACGCTCCCGCGGCGTGTCGCGTCCAATCTTCGTGTACTCGATGGTGGGGGTGGACGGTACGAGGGTCAGGGGCGCTTGCGGGATGCGGTGACGGTGAACTTCGCGTTGTGTGCGATCTGACGCGTGGGGCCGACGCTGCGCTCGAGCGCGGCGCGGTAGCCGAGGTGCGAGTTCCAGACGGTCCAGAGCTCGCCGCCAGGAGCCAGCACGCGGCCGGCGTCGGCGAACAGCCGGAGCGCGGCACCGGTGTGCACGGCGGAGCCGATGTGGAACGGCGGATTGAGCACGATCAGCTCGGCCGAGACGTCCGGCTGGGAGGCGAGGCCGTCATCCCGGACCACGGTCACCCGGTCGGCCACCCCGTTCGCTGCCGCGGTCGCAGTGGCGGACGCGACGGCCGCCGCGGACTGATCGGTCGCGACGACACGCAGCCCCGGCCGCGCGACGGCGAGCGCCGCTGCGAGCACCCCCGTCCCGCAGCCGAGGTCGACGGCCGTGTGCGCGTCCGGCACCGCATCGTCCAGGACCCTCAGCAGGAAGCGCGTGCCGATGTCGACCGAGGTGCCGGCGAAGGCCGCTCCGTGGGCGCAGATCCAGAGGCCGGATTCGGGGTCCCGCGAGCGCCGAGGCCAGCGCGGTCCGGGGGTCGTGGATGCGGGATGCGGCTCGCGCACGGTGAGGACGCGGGCCTTCTGCCGGGCGAGGGAGGCCTCGACCGTGTGGAAGAACCCGCCGAGGACCTCGTTCATCGCGACGGTCATGTGCTTCAGCATCCCGCCGGCGAGGACCACGACCTCGGGATGCGCGTGCTCGGCGATCAGGCCCGCGATCTCGTCGAGACCGTCGAGACTGCGCGGGAGGCGCAGGAGTACCGTGCGCGCACCGCGGACCAGCCCGGCGTCGAGGGCGCGGTGCTCGTACGCACCGGTGAGGTCGAGGGCGGCGGCATTGGCGTCGAGCGCGCGCTCGCCGGTCAGCGCATCCTGGTGGACGCGGATTCCACGCGCCCCGTGCGCGGCGGCCGCGAGGGTGAGCGCGCCGTAGCCGTCGCCGATGACCACCAGGCCGGGCGCGAGCACCGCCTCCCCGGCGAGGTCCGCGAGCAGCCGATCGGCCGCGTCGGAGGCGAAGAGGTTGGGAGCCTCGACGTCCGGCCACCGGCGGAGGCGTTCGTACGGAAAGCCGAGGGCTGCGAAAGGCACGCCTCCCAGTGTCGCAGAGGCCTGGACCCGCAGCATCCGAGTCGGGGGTCGCGCTCCTGTCCTCGAGGCTTCCGGGTCCCCCGTGCGGCTGTTTCCCGAGCAGGCGGCGAGGCCGACGCTCTTACCCCAATTCGGGTCAGAAGCCCCGCAGATGCCCGAATTGGGGGCATGGCAGGAGGCGGCCCATCCGTAGACTGACGGGTATGTCCCCACTGTTCTGGCTCGCTGCGGCGCTCGTCGCTGCCGGCGTCTACCCGGCGTTCCGATTTGTGCGCCGGGCAGTGCGGTTCCGGGCGACGGCGACCGTCATCGCGGTGGTGGCCGGACAGCTCATCGGCGTGGGGCTGGTGCTGCTCGGGGTACTCCTGCTCCCCCGGCCCGACCTCGCCGGGCCCGGCTGGTTCATCGTGGTCCTCGCCGCGACCGTCCTGCCGCTGGCCATCGGGGACGTCATCCAGTCCTCGCGGCACAGGGCCGTGCGAATCGGCATCGCTTCGGCCGCCGCCCTCCTCACCGTCGCCGTGGCCGGGATCGCCGCGGCACCGGCGTTCGCGGTGGCGACCGTGGCCGGGCACAGCATCCCGGTGACCGGGCAGACGCTCGCGGACGGTTACGAGCTGGCGGTGCACATCCCGCCGACGGCATCCGGATTCAGCGCTCGCGACGCGCACCTCTTCGTTCCGTCGGGCTGGCTGCGCGACCCGGGCGCAACGCGCCCGGTCGTCGAGATGATGATGGGCCAGCCGGGCGACCCGACGCTGGGCGCGACGCTCGACGCCCTGCACAGCCTCGGCGACGACCGGCTCGCCCAGGCGCCCTTCGTGCTCGTCGTCGACCAGCTCGGCGGACAGAGCAAGAACCCGCCCTGCGCCGACACGTCGGCCGGCAAGCTCGACGCCTATCTGTCTCAGGATGTGCCCGCCTGGATCGACGCGAACCTCCCGGCATCGCGCGACCGGGCCGAGCGCGTGATCGCCGGCTTCTCGCACGGCGGCGAGTGCGCCACGTACCTCGCGGCAGCGCATCCCGAGAAGTGGGGCGCCCTCATCGACGTCTCGGGGCCGGACAAGCCCGGCGAGCACCTCCCGGTCCTCACCCGCGACACGTTCTTCGGCGGAAGCCAGATCGCATACGAGAAGACCTGGCCGGCGAACATCCTCGCGTCGCGGGACTATCCGCAACCGACCGTCGCGGTCTTCGTCGCCGGTGCGGAGGACCCGAAGTTCCGGCCGCAGGTCGAGGCCACTGCGACCGCCGCGGAGCAGGCGGGCTGGGCGGTCACGTACTGGGCGGTGCCCGGCCAGGGGCACAGCGGTCCGACGCTCGTCCGTGGACTGGAGACCGGCTACAACAAGCTGATCGGCGGCTGGCTGACGTCGGGAGCAACCAGCGCGAGCGACCGCTTCCTGTGCACCGCCGGGCAGACTCCGTCCGCCTGCGGCCTGGTCCAGGCGGCGGCAGTCGGCGGGACGGTCGCCCTGGTCGACCTCATCGCGCTCGCGCTCTTCCTCGTGACCGGGCTCGCGCTCTTCTTCGCACGCCGCGGCATCCTCGTCGCCCGCCACCGCGCGCGGGCCTCCCTCGAGGACTGACCCGGGCCGTCGGGGGCATGCGTCCCCGCGTCGGAAAGGGAGGCGGACCCGGGCCACTCGCCGCGATCCCGTGTCGGAAACGGAGGCGGATCCGGGCGACTCGCCGCGATCCCGTGTCGGAAACGGAGGCGGATCCGGGCGACTCGCCGCGCTCAGGCGCGAAAGGGAGGCGATCCCGGCGGACGGTAGCCGCATCACCTCCCTTTGCGCGAGCGCCGGGCGGAGGGCTGGGACACATCACCTCCGTTTCCGCAGACGTCGGGCGGAGCGCCGGGCGGAGGGCCGGCCGCACTACCTCCGTATCCGCCTCATCCGGCGACGGCGGCACGGGACGCGACGAAGGCATCCACGCAGCGGCGGATCTCGTCCTCCGTGTGCGCCGCCGACAGCTGCACGCGGATGCGCGCCCGCCCCTTCGGGACCACCGGGTACGAGAACGCGGTCACGTAGACGCCCTGGCGCTGCATCTCGTCGGCCATGCGGGCGGTGAGCGCCGCATCCCCGAACATGACCGGGACGATGGGATGCTCCCCCGGCAGCAGGTCGAATCCCGCCTCCGTCATGAGCCCGCGGAACAGCTCGGCATTGGCGACCAGCTGCGCCCGCAGGTGGTCCGACTGCTCCAGCAGGTCGAGCGCGGCGAGCGTCCCGGCCACGATGGAGGGCGCCAGGGTGTTCGAGAAGAGGTACGGACGCGCCCGCTGGCGCAGGAGGTCCACGATCTCGCGGCGGCTGGAGACATAGCCCCCGGACGCCCCGCCGAGCGCCTTGCCGAACGTGCCGGTGTAGATGTCGACGCGGTCGGAGACGCCGCACAGCTCCGGGGTTCCGCGGCCGTGCTCGCCGATGAACCCGACGGCGTGCGAGTCGTCCACGAACACCAGCGCGCCGAACTCGTCGGCCAGATCGCAGATCTCGGCCAGCGGCGCGATGTAGCCGTCCATCGAGAAGACGCCGTCCGACACGATCACCGTGAACCGCGCTCCCGCATCCCGCGCCGCCTCCAGCTGGGCGCGCAGGTCTGCCAGGTCGCGGTTGCGGTAGCGATACCGCTGCGCCTTCGACAGGCGGATGCCGTCGATGATGGATGCGTGGTTCAGCTCGTCGGAGACGATCGCGTCCTCGGCCCCGAACAGAGTCTCGAAGACCCCGCCGTTGGCGTCGAAACAGGACGAGAAGAGGATGGTCGCCTCGGTGCCGAGGAAGCGCGACACCCGGCGTTCCAGCTCCAGATGCTGCTCCTGGGTGCCGCAGATGAAGCGCACCGAGGCCATCCCGTAGCCCCAGTCGTCGAGGGCGGTCTTCGCCGCATCCCGGAGCACGGGGTGGTCGGCGAGCCCGAGGTAGTTGTTCGCGCAGAAGTTGAGCACCTCCTGCCCGTCGGCGGTGATCAGCGCGGACTGCGGCCCGTGGATGCTGCGCTCGCGCTTGGTGAGCCCGGCCTCCTCGATCTCCGTCAGCTGCGTCGCGATGTGGTCGCGGAAGCGTCCGTACATGGCTAGACCTCCGTCCAGTCGAGGATGACCTTGCCTCCGCCCGCGGCAGCCGCTGCGGCGAAGCCCTTCTCCCAGTCGCGGGCGGGGAAGCGATCGGAGACGATGGATGCGATGGCGTCGTGCAGCGTCGCCGAGGTCTGCAGCATGGCGCCCATGGCGTTCCAGGTCTCGAACATCTCCCGTCCGTAGATGCCCTTCAGGGTGAGCATGTGCGTTACGACGATGCCCCAGTCGATCGCGATCGTGTGCGAGGGCAGCCCGAGCATCGCGATGCGGCCGCCGTGGTTCATGTTCTCGATCATCGACGGCAGCGCGGTCGGAGCGCCGCTCATCTCGAAGCCGACGTCGAATCCCTCGCGCATGCCGAGCGCGGCCTGGGCCTCATGGATGTCGTGCTGGGACACATCCACGGTGAAGTCGGCGCCCATCCCGCGAGCGAGCTCGAGGCGCGCCGCGCTGATGTCGGTGCCGACGATGAACCGGGCGCCGACGTGGCGGGCGACCGCGATGGCCATCAGGCCGATCGGGCCGCATCCGGTGACGAGCACATCCTCACCGACGACCGGGAACGCGAGCGCGGTGTGGACGGCGTTGCCGAGCGGGTCGAACAGTGCTCCGACCTCCGGCTCGATCGCGCTGTGGTGCACCCAGACGTTCGTCGCAGGCAGGACAAGCTGCTCCGCGAACGCGCCGTCGCGCTGCACGCCGACGCCCTTCGTCCGGATGCACATCTGCCGGCGGCCGGCGCGGCAGTTGCGGCAGGTGCCGCAGACGATGTGGCCTTCGCCGGACACCAGGTCCCCGACGGCGACGTCGTGGACGAACGGCCCGACGTCGATGACCTGGCCGTAGAACTCGTGGCCGGGGATGAGCGGGGCCTTCACCGCCGACGCCGCCCACTCGTCCCAGCGCTGGATGTGCAGGTCGGTGCCGCAGATCCCGGTGCGCAGGATGCGGATGCGGACGTCCTCCGGCCCCATCTCGGGCTCCGGGACGTCGACCAGCTCGAGGCCGGGCGCGGCCTCCCTCTTGAACAGGGCTCTCATCGTCGCTTCCTCGTGGGACTCGGTGTGCTTCATCGCGTGGGCGTGCGCGCCTTGTGGGCGGTTCGGCCGGCACCAGCCTACCTCTGCCCGCCGCGGCACTAGAGTGCTCCCATGAAGCGCGCGCTGATCGTGATCGATGTCCAGAACGAGTACGTGACGGGCAACCTGCCGGTCTGCTTCCCGGACCTGATGACCTCCCTGCCGAACATCGAGATCGCCTGGGATGCTGCGGACGACCACGGCCAGCCCGTGGTCGTGGTGCAGCACATCGAAGCGGAGGGCGCGCCGGTGTTCGCGCGCGGCTCGGAGGGTGCTGCGCTGCACGAGACGATCCTCCACCGGAAGCCCGCGCACGTGATCACCAAGAGCACCGTCTCGGCGTTCCCCGGAACGGACCTGGAGGAGTGGCTGCGTGCGGCCGGCGTCGACACAGTCGCCATCGCCGGATACATGACCCAGCACTGCTGCGCCGGAACGGCACGGGATGCGGCCGAGCTCGGCTTCACGGTCGAATTCCTCTCCGACGCGACCGGGACGCTCGACCTCGTGAACGCGGCCGGGACGATCTCGGCGGACGCGCTGCACCGCAGCGTCCTGGTGACCATGCAGTCGGAGTTCGCCGCGGTGGCGACCACCGAGGAGTGGACGCTCGCCGTGGAGGCCGGCGACAGCCTCCCGGTGTCGAACCTCTGGGACAGCACCCACCACGCGCGCATTCCCGCCAAGCACGCCGAGCTGCACAAGCTCATGCGCGAGGTGCGGGCCGGGATCGACCGCGACATCGCCGCCGGCGAGGCGCACAGCATCCAGAACACCCTCTACGTCGGCCAGGGCGTGTCGTCGCTGTGAGCGGCCCCCGCCGGGGGCTGGCGGGCCGGTCTCCCTCGGGAACCTCTGCCGAAGTGCTCGTAGTTGCAGCCGACACGCCGTGTCGCCCTGCAACTACGAGCACTTCGCGGTGCGGCGGCGACTCCGGTCAGCGCTCCAGGGGACGCCAGACGACGAGCTGGTTGCTGCGGCGGACGCGCGTTCCGGCGCGCATCGACACGACTTCGCCCTCGGAGCCGGCCGCGAACACGCGGCGGCCCGGGCGGTTGAGCAGCTCGTCGGCGAGCGCCGTCTCCAGTTCGCGCACCCGGCCACGGAGCTCGGTCACCTGGTCTTCGAGCTCCAGGATGCGGCGGATGCCCTCCAGGCTCACGCCCTCGGAGCCGAGGCGCGCGATCTCCTGCAGCTTCGCGATGTCGCGCACCGAGTAGCGGCGCGACTTGCCGGCTGTCCGGCTGGGGCTGACGAGACCCAGCCGGTCGTACTGCCGGAGCGTCTGCGGGTGCATGCCCGCGAGCTCCGCCGCGATCGAGATCACGAAGACCTGGCTGTTCTCGTCCATGGTCAGGTCCGGGCCTTGGCCAAGAGGTCGTCGCGGGGATTCTCCTCGGGCAGCTTGGCGGCGAACGCCTCCAGCGCCTCCTTCGCCTCGCCCGACAGGTGCGACGGGACGGCCACCTGGACGACCGCGAGCAGGTCGCCGGTGCCCTTGCTGGTCTCCACGCCCCGGCCCTTCACCCGCAGCACACGGCCGCTCGGGGTCCCGGGCGCGACACGCAGCCGGACGGGATCGCCGCCGAGCGTCGGCACCTCGATGGTCGCGCCGAGCGCGGCCTCGGTGAACGTCACGGGCACGTTGACCCGCAGATTCAGGCCGTCGCGCTCGAAGACGGGATGCTTGCGGACGGACACGGTCAGCACGATGTCGCCCGCCTCGCCTCCGTCAGGGCTCGGCTGGCCCTTGCCGCGCAGCTTGATCTTCTGGCCGTCGGAGACGCCGGCCGGGATCTTCACCTTGATCGGCTTGCCGTCCGACGCCTGCAGCGTGATCGTCTCGCCCTTCGTGGCGGTGACGAAGTCGATGGTCGTGTGCGCTGTCACATCGCGGCCTCGGGTCGGCCCGCCGTAGCCGCGGTAGCCGCCGGTCGTGGAACCGAAGCGGCCGTTGCCGAACAGCCCGCCGAACACGTCGTCGAAGTCGCCGCCCTGCGGGTATCCTCCCGCATTCGTGAAGTACTGCCGCTGCCCGCCGCCCTGGCCGAACATCCCGCCGAAGACGTCGTCGAAGCCGCCCTGCGCACCCGAACCGGGCGCGGTGAACCGGGCACCGGATCCCATCGCGCGGATCTGGTCGTACTCCCTGCGCTCCTCGGGATCGCTGAGGACCGAGTAGGCCTCGCTGATCTCCTTGAACTTCGCCTCCGCGGCGGTGTCGCCGGGGTTGGAATCGGGGTGGTACTTCCGCGCCAGCTTGCGGTACGTCTTCTTGAGGTCCGCGTCGCTGACGTCCTTGGAGACGCCAAGGACCTTGTAGAAGTCCTTGTCGAACCAGTCCTGGCTAGCCACGGGCGCCTCCCTTCCGTTCTCTGTGAATCATGTTGTGGACCGTGCATGAAGTCTGCACGAACCCGGCGTGCACCGCGACGCGCTGGCTCCGGGTCAGGCCGGCACCGAGACGACGACCTTCGCCACCCGGACGATGGTCGAGCCCAGGCGGTAGCCCGTCTCGACCACCTCGGCGACCGTGTCGGCCGTCACGTCGGGGGTCGGCTGCTGGAAGATCGCCTCGTGGATCTGCGGGTCGAAGGGCTCGCCCTTCTCGCCGTACGGTGTGAGCCCGAGCCGCTCGACCGCTGTGCGGAGCTTCGCCGCGATCGTGGTGAAGGCGGACCCCTCACCCAGATCGCCGTGCTTCTCGGCCCGCTCGAGGTCGTCGAGCACCGGGATGAGCCCCTTCACCGCGTCGCCGACCGCGCGCTCGCGTTCGAGCTCGCGGTTCGCCTCCGTGCGCTTGCGGTAGTTCGCGTACTCCGCCGTCACCCGCTGGAGGTCGGCGAGGCGCTCGGCGGCGAGCTGCTCGGCGGTCGTCTGCCCGGAGAGGATGTCGAGGTCGTCATCACTCAGGATGGTCTCCTCGTCTTCGCTCTCGACCGGTCCGACGTCGACGAGCTCCTCGTGTGCGAGGTCGTGCTCGCCGGCGTCCTCGGCCTTCTGCTCACCGTCGGGCTGCCGGACCTTCCCGGTCTCGGGGTCGATCCTCCGCTTGTCGCGGACGACCGGCTCCTCGCGTTCCGGCTCCTGGGAGCCTCCGTTCTGGCCCGACATCGTTACTTCTTCTCCTCGTCTTCGACGACCTCGGCGTCGATGACGTCCTCGTCGTCGGAGGACGACCCTCCGGACGGCTGGCCCTCGCCGGCGTCACCGGCCGGAGCCTCCGCTCCCTGCGACGCCTGCGCCGAGGAGTAGATCGCCTCGCCGAGCTTCTGCTGGCTGGAGCTGAGCTTCTCGAACGCGGTCTTCACCGCCTCGTCGTCGTCGCCGGCGAGAGCGGTCTTCAGGCCGTCCACGTCGCCCTGGACCTCGTTCTTGACGTCTTCCGGGAGCTTGTCCTCGTTGTCCTTGATCAGCTTCTCGATCGAGTAGACGAGCTGCTCGGCCTGGTTGCGGGTCTCGGCGGACTCACGGCGCTTCTTGTCCTCGGCCGCGTGCTCCTCTGCCTCGCGCACCATCCGCTCGATGTCCTCCTTCGGCAGGCTCGAGCCGCCGGTGATGGTCATCGACTGCTCCTTGCCGGTGCCCTTGTCCTTCGCGGACACGTGCACGATGCCGTTGGCGTCGATGTCGAAGGTGACCTCGATCTGCGGGATGCCGCGGGGCGCCGGGGCGATGCCGGTCAGCTCGAACGTCCCGAGCGGCTTGTTGTCGCGGGTGAACTCGCGCTCGCCCTGGAAGACCTGGATCGCGACGGACGGCTGGTTGTCGTCGGCCGTGGTGAAGGTCTCGCTGCGCTTGGTCGGGATGGCCGTGTTGCGCTCGATGAGCTTGGTCATGATCCCGCCCTTGGTCTCGATGCCGAGGGACAGCGGGGTGACGTCGATGAGGAGGACGTCCTTGCGCTCGCCCTTCAGGACACCGGCCTGCAGGGCGGCGCCGACGGCGACGACCTCGTCCGGGTTGACGCCCTTGTTGGGCTCCTTGCCACCGGTCTCCTGCTTCACGAGCTCGGAGACGGCCGGCATGCGGGTCGAGCCGCCGACGAGCACCACGTGGGCGATGTCGGAGACCTTGATGCCGGCCTCGCGGATGACGTCCTGGAAGGGCTTCTTGGTGCGGTCCAGCAGGTCGCTGGTCATCTGCTCGAACTGGGCGCGGCTGAGAGTCTCGTCGAGGTTGGCCGGGCCGTTCTCGGTCAGCGAGAGGTAGGGCAGCTGGATGCTGGTCGACATGCTCGACGACAGCTCCTTCTTGGCCTGCTCCGCGGCCTCCTTCAGGCGCTGCAGGGCGATCTTGTCCTTGGAGACGTCGACGCCCGTGCTGTCCTTGAACCGCTTGATCAGCCAGTCCACCACGCGCTGGTCCCAGTCATCGCCGCCGAGGCGGTTGTCGCCGGCCGTGGCGCGGACCTGGATGGTGGAGAAGTCGTCGTCCTTGCCCACCTCGAGCAGGGAGACGTCGAAGGTGCCGCCACCGAGGTCGAAGACGAGGATGAGCTCGTCCTCCTTGCCCTTGTCGAGGCCGTAGGCGAGCGCCGCGGCGGTGGGCTCGTTGATGATGCGGAGCACGTTGAGACCCGCGATCTCACCCGCCTCCTTGGTGGCCTGGCGCTCGGCGTCGTTGAAGTACGCCGGAACCGTGATGACCGCGTCGGTCACCGTGTCGCCGAGGTACTGCTCCGCGTCGCGCTTCAGCTTCTGCAGGATGCGGGCCGAGATCTCCTGGGCGGTGTACTTCTTGCCGTCGATCTCCTGGGTCCAGGTGGTGCCCATGTGGCGCTTCACCGACGAGATCGTGCGGTCGACGTTGGTCACCGCCTGACGCTTGGCGGTCTCGCCGACGAGGACCTCGCCGTCTTTGGTGAAGGCGACCACCGAGGGGGTGGTGCGGAAGCCCTCCGCGTTCGCGATGACCGTGGGCTCGCCGCCCTCGAGCACCGAGACGACGGAGTTCGTGGTTCCGAGGTCGATACCTACTGCACGTGACATGTGTGCTTCTCTCCTTTGTTGCTGGCTGGATGCCGTGAAAGTCTGCGGTCAAGACTTGAGCCTCGACGACTCAAGACTGTCATCCACGCGGGATGGTGTCAAGACGTCGGACCTCAAACTTGAGTACAGTTGACTCAACTTTGAAGGATGGGCCGGTATTCCCTCCGGGCGATGGTCCGGGGCATCCGGTGTGCCGCCCGGGTCGCGATTCACACCGACCGCACAAGCACCGTCGCTAGCGTCGGGTCCATGGAAACGGACCCCGTCGCCGCGCCGCTCCTCTCGACCCGCGCCATCGAGGCGCTTCAGAGCATCGACCCCGCCACGTTGAGCGAGGTGCAGGCGTTCCGGGACGATTTCGCGCGGTTCATCATGCCGTACAAGTTCGGCATCGACGAGATCTCGACCAAGGTGAGCATCCTGCGCGAGGAGTTCGCCGAACTGCACGACTACAACCCGATCGAGCACATCGCCAGCCGCCTCAAGTCGCCCGAGAGCATCGAGCAGAAGGTGATCCGGAAGAACTGCGAGCCGAGCTTCGACGCCATCCGCGAGGCGATCACCGACATCGCCGGCATCCGCATCGTCTGCAGCTTCGTGTCGGACGTCTACCGGGTGTTCGACCTGCTCACCGCCCAGGAGGATGTGCGGGTGCTGCGCCTGAAGGACTACATCGCGCACCCGAAGCCCAACGGGTACAAGAGCCTCCACGTCATCGTCGAGGTGCCGGTGTTCCTCAGCGACGGGCCGGTGCTGGTGCCGGTCGAGATCCAGCTGCGGACCGTCGCCATGGACTTCTGGGCGAGCCTCGAGCACAAGATCTACTACAAGTACGACGGCGAGGTGCCCGCGGGTCTGCTGCGCGACCTGACGGCAGCCGCGGTGACGGCGAACCAGCTCGACGTCACCATGGAGAACCTGCACCGGCAGGTGCGCGGTGACGACCACCGCGGGACCGTGTACAGCCTCCCCGCTGCTCGTTGAGCTGCGTGCGGGGGTGGCGGCCACTCCGTCCCTCCGTCCCTCGCCGAGGTGCTCGTTGTTGCAGAGCCGTCCGGCGTGTCGGGCGCAACTACGAGCACTTCGGCGAAGTAGTTGGGGGGCGACGGGTAGTGCCTACCTAGGGCGAGGACGTGACGGTGGAGGGGCGGGGTCAGTAGCCGACGACGCCGGTGAAGTCGGGGGAGCCGTCCGGGCGCGCCGGGAGCGGTGTTCCGTTGATGTAGCGAGGCCATTCGAGGCGGAGTCCGCCCTGCGCGTCGAGTCGCGGGTATGGGGAAATGGAGGGCGCCGCGGGATCGGGTCCAGCTGCAGGTGCGGAGGATGAGTATACGGACGGGCCGGGCGACCGAGAGGGATCGAACGGAGCCTGGCCCGGGAAGCTGCCCGCAGGCTGCGGCGCGAAGGGCGCAGGCGTCTGAGCGAAGGGCGCAGGCTGCGGCGCGAAGGGCGCAGGCTGCGGCGCGAAGGCCTCGGGCTGGGGCACGAAGGGCGCAGGCTGCGGAGCGAAGGGCGCAGGCTGCGGAGCGAAGGGGGCAGGCGCCGGCGCGAAGGGCGCGGGATGCTGGCGCTTGGGCCCGAAGAGCGAGTAGGTGAGCGGGATGAGGACCGTGCCGAGCGCATCCAGAATCGCCACCACCGCCACCAGGCGCCAGTACGTCTCGCCGAAGTCGACGCGAGTCCAGATGAGGGGCAGCGACAGGCCCGCGGTGAGGAGTCCGACGAGCACGAGGGTGGCGACGGTCACTTTGCTCATGAGGGGGCCGGTGAACCGGCGCTGGGTGTTCAGCACCAGATGGATGTGCAGGAGCCCCGCGCGGGTGACGAGCACGAGCAGGAACCAGGCGAACGGCTCCCACCAGGGGGCGAACCAGAACGGCCCGCCGCGGTCGTCGATCTGCCAGGTGGGCGACCATACCTTCCACAGGCCGACGCCGAACAGGTACACGGAGGTGACCACGCTCACTGCGCCGAACCAGGCGGCGCGGCGAGCGGAGATGTCGGCGTCGTACCAGGAGATGAGCGCGACGAAGACGAAGAGTGCGACCGTGCCGATGAGCCGCCAGCATGTGTCGTCGAAGCGGCCGAGGACCACCGCGTAGACGCCGATCAGCGCGGCGGCGATCAGCGCTCCGACGACCATTCGGGCCACCACATGACGGACCCATCCGTACGGGTTCGGGGCGATGCTGGCTGTTGTCACGGAACCTCCGTCGTCGGTGTGCCGCCAGCCTAGGGCAGCGGGCCGCTGCCGCAATCGTTGCGGACACCGTCCTCGTATCCGAGCCCGCACGGTCCCGACGGCGTTGTCGTGGGGACATCGGCGTGCTGCGCTCTAGGGTGAGGGCATGACGACCGAGGTTCCGGGACGGGGCGCAGGCGATGACGCCCTGGTGAGCCCGGCGAGCCCGCTCTTCGCGGACAGCGCGACCGACCGCCGCATCCCCCGCCGATGGGTGGTGTCCTGGGCGCTGTGGGACTGGGGCGGCGCCGCGTTCAACGCCGTCATCACCACCTTCGTCTTCACGGTGTACCTGACCAGCAGCCTGTTCGTGGATCCCGCGATCGTCGCCGCGCGCAACGCGGAGACAGCCTCCACCGGACACGCCCACGTCGCCTACGCGGCGGCCGTCGCTGTGCTGTCGAGCGGGCTGGCGTGGGGCGTGGGAATCGCGGGCGCCGTCGTCGCGCTGCTCGCTCCCGTGCTCGGCCAGCGGACGGACGGCACGGGCCGGCGGAAGCTCTGGCTGGGAATCAACACCGGGATGGTCGTCGTCGTCACGGCGCTGATGTTCTTCGTGGTGGGTGAGCCGTCGTACTTCCTGTTCGGCGTCGCACTCGTCGCCATCGGCACCGTGTTCTACGAGATCGCGACGGTGAACTACAACGCGATGCTGGTGCAGGTGTCGACGCCGAAGACGGTCGGCCGGGTGAGCGGCTTCGGCTGGGGCGCCGGCTACCTCGGCGGCATCGTGCTACTGCTCATCGTGTACTTCGGGATGGTGACGGGCGAGGGTGGGCTGCTGCACGTCCCCCAGGCGGGCGGCTTCAACATCCGCATCATCGCGCTCATCGCGGCGGCGTGGACGCTGGTCTTCTCCATCCCGGTCCTGTTCACCGTGCCCGAGATCCCGCCGAACGCGCGGACGCCGCGGGTGGGATTCTTCGCCTCGTACGCGGTGCTGGTGCGCGACGTCGGGCGGCTGTGGAAGGAGAGCCGCAACACCGTGCTGTTCCTGATCGCATCGGCGCTGTTCCGGGATGGGCTGGTCGGCGTGTTCACGTTCGGCGGCATCCTCGCGCAGGGCACCTTCGGGTTCACCAGCGGCCAGGTGATCATCTTCGCGATCGCAGCGAACGTCGTGGCCGGTGTCAGCACGCTCCTGTCGGGGCGTCTGGACGACCGGTTCGGGCCGAAGACCGTCATCGTCACGTCGCTGGTCGGGCTCATCGTCGCCGGGCTGGCCGTGTTCTTCACCCATGATCTCGGGGCGGCGGCGTTCTGGGTCGGAGGACTCGTCCTCTGCCTGTTCGTCGGACCCGCGCAGTCGGCGAGCCGGACGTTCCTCGCGCGGGTGACGCCGGCCGGCCGGGAGGGCGAGGTGTTCGGCCTGTACGCGACGACGGGCCGGGCGGTCTCGTTCCTCGCGCCGACACTGTTCGCGGTGTTCGTCGCGGTGGGAGGCGCGCAGTTCTGGGGCATCCTGGCGATCGTGCTGGTGCTGGCGGTCGGCCTCGCCCTGCTGCTGCCGGTCCGGGCCCCGCGCCGGTCGGTCTCCGGGTCCTGACCGGCCGCGACCGCTGCCCGGGTGCCGAGCGCCGACCGAACGGACCGCGCGGGCGAGCTGGCGCGCTGGCGCGCTGCGAGTGCGGTGGTTCGTAACGAGTGCGGTTGCTCGCCCCGCCGCATTCGTTCCGCCGAGGCGCAGTCACCGACCGATCGGTCGCGCTGCGAGTGCCGCATTCCGTGAAGGGCGCGGGCGCCGGCGGACCGGTTGCGCCGCGAGCGTGCGGTGGTTCGTAACGAATGCGGCTGGTCGACGCGCGGCATACGTTACGTGAGGGCGCAGTCGCCGCCGGGAGGGTCGGCGGGGAGGCGGACGGGAGGCGCGTCGGGAGAGGCGGCGGGAGAGGTCGTCCCGTCCCGTCAGTTGTGGGAGACGCCGGTCTGGTTGAAGAGGTAGTAGATGCTGAGGGCGGCGAAAGCGGCCAGCATCGCGGGGGCGTAGAACAAGCCGATGACCGTCATGAGCGGGTAGAGGAGCACGCCCGCACTGAACCGGAGCATCCGGGCACGACGGGCACGCTGATCCATCGCGCCTGAAGCCACCAGCATGGAGGTGATGCGTCCGTAGAGCAGCGTGAAAGCGACCGCCATCCCGGTCATGACCCCGCCGTAGACCGCCGCAGCCACTCGGATATCGGCGGCGTCGCCTTCCGCGATCGCGCCGGAGAGCGTCGACGAGGCGAACGGCAGCGTCGTGACGAACAGCAGCAGGAGCAGGTTCGCGAACAGCAGCCACCTGTCCACGGAGTCGGCCAGCCGCACGATCGCGTGGTGGTTCACCCAGATGACGCCGATGACGACGAAGCTTACGAGGAACGCCACGAAGGACGGCCACGCTGCGAGCAGCTGGGCCAGCAGGTGTCCCCCGGAGGTCGGTTGGACGTGCAGGTCCAGCACCAGAAGGGTGACGGCGACCGCGAGAACCCCATCGCTGAACGCTTCCATCCGTGCTCTCGACATCGTGTCCCCTCCACGTCGGCCCACCGGAAGGTACCATCGCCGGCGACCGGACGCAGCAACGGGCGCGGGATTCGGCGTCAGGACTCCGCGTCGGCCGGGGGTCCCGCTTCGGGACCGTGACCTGACTGGCGATCGGACCCGGAGTCGGGACCGTGACCTGACTGGCGATCGGACCCGGAGTCGGGACCGGGACCTGACTGGCGATCGGGCCCGGAGTCGGGACCGGGTCCGGAGTCGGGACCGGGACCCGGCCGCGGCCAAGCGCGGACGAAGCGGTCGAAGAGCTCCGCGAAGGTGCGTGCCTCCTCGGGGGAGAAGCCGGCGAGTGCCGTCTCGACCGCCGAGCGCCGGTGCGTCCGCAACTCGTGCAGCTGAGCGCGGCCGGCCTTCGTCAGCTGGATGAGCGCCCTGCGGGCGTCGGACGGGTCGGGCACGCGCCGGACCACTCCACGCTCCACACCCTCCTGAACCAGGCGGCTGGCACGCGGCTGGTCGACGCCGATGGCCTCCGCGACGCCACTCACGGAGAGGCTGCGGCCGTCGGACTCCGCAGCCTCGAGCGCCTCCAGCATGCGGACGCGCGCGATGCGGCCGAGGGATCCGTCGCGGCCTCGGCGCCCCGGTCCCGGGCGTGCGGAGTCGCCGAAGGGCGGAGTGCCGAACGGACCGCCGCCGAACGGACCGACGATCGGCGGACCGCCGGTGAACCCGCCCGCGGCCGGGCCGCCTCCCGCACCCGGGCCGCCTCCAGGACCCGGGCTGCCGCCAGCACCCGGGCTGCCGTCTGAATGGCCGGTTCCGGAGTAGCCGGTTCCCGAGTAGCCGCTTCCCGGGTGGCCGGTTCCCGAATCGGTTCCCGGATGGCCGGATCCCGAATGGCCGGCGGGGAACGGACCCCCGGTCGGCGACGCGCCTCCGAAAGGACCGCCGCCCCACGGTCCATGGTGGCCGTGCGGGTGGGCGCCGTCGTGGCTGTGGGGTGAGCCGTCGGCCCAGGGCGGCCGCCGGCGGGATTGGTCCCGGCGGACGGCGAGCAGCGCGTGCTCGATCATGGCGACGATGTCCGCTTCTGGCGGAATCGGCGGATCTGCTTGACCTCCGGCGTTCATGCATGTAACTATACATTTACTTGTAAGAGTACATGCAATGAAAGGAGGAGTTTCCGATGACGAACATCGATGACTCCACAC
>NZ_JBNDHX010000065.1:0-22085 GCF_056755275.1 Leifsonia sp. HAY1-4F | reverse complement strand
GTGGAGGGCGGCCCTGTGTGTTTTCGTGTGCTATGGAACTCAGTGGAAGGAGTCTCCACAGGCGCACGAACCGGTCGCGTTAGGGTTGTCGATCGTGAAGCCCTGCTTCTGGATGGTGTCCTCGAAGTCGATCGTGGCGCCGTCCAGGTACGGGACGCTCATCTTGTCCACGATGACCTCCACACCGTCGAAATCGACGGTCGCGTCCCCGTCGAGCATCCGCTCGTCGAAGTACAGCTGGTAGATCAGACCGGAGCAGCCGCCGGGCTGGACGGCGACGCGCAGACGCAGGTCGTCGCGGCCTTCCTGCTCGAGCAGGCTCCTGACCTTGGATGCCGCGGTGTCGGTCAGGCCGACTCCGTGGGCCTTGGTCGCGGTCAGCGTCGTGTCGGACATCGGGCTCCTCACAAAGGATGATTCAGGCTTCGGAAACGAAATCTGCGTCGATTGTACGTCGCTCGGCTGCGATTTCTGCGACCGCGGCCGATCCGCTCAGGATTCTCTCGCGTTCAGCCGCGTGAGAAGGAGCGCCTCGGCGAGCACTGCACGCTTGAACACCCCGAGGTGGAGGGACTCGTTCGGGCTGTGCGCACGCGTGTCCGGGTCCTCGACCCCGGTCACCAGGATCTGGGCCTCGGGGAACTCCCGGACCAGGTCGGCGATGAACGGGATGGAGCCGCCGATCCCGGTCTCGACCGCCTCCGCGCCCCAGGCGTCGGTCATGGCGCGCTTCGCCTCGCTCGCGGCCCAGCCCGCCGTGTCGACGAGGAACGGGTCGCCGAGGTCGACATCGTCGATGGCGATATCCGCCCCGAACGGGGCGTGGGCCCGCAGGTGTCGCTCGAGCGCCTCGTAGGCCTCGCGGGCCGGCTGCCCCGGCGCGACGCGGGAGCTGATCCGGACGGACACGCTCGGCAGGAGGGTGTTGGAGGCGTTGGCCACGCTGGGGGCGTCGATGCCGGTCACCGTGATGGTCGGCTGCGACCACATCCGCGACAGGATCGGGCCGCGCCCGATGCTCCGGACGCCGGGAAGGAAGGCGGCGTCCTCGGCCAGCTTCTCCTCGCTGAACGCGGGTGGCTCGGCTGCCTCCGTGTACGACCGCAGGCCCTCGACGGCCACGGCGCCGTCGTCGTCGTGGAGCGTCGCGAGCAGTTTCACCGCCGCGAGCATCGCATCCGGAGCAGCACCTCCGTACATCCCGGAGTGGGAGGCGTGCTCGAGCGTCGAGACGGTGAGCCGGAACGTCACGTTGCCGCGCAGCGAGACCGTGAGCGCCGGAGTGTCCACGTCGACGTTGTCGGAGTCGGCGACGACGATCACGTCGGCTGCCAGCGCGGCGGAGTTCTGCTGGAGGAAGTTCGAGAAGGAGCGCGAGCCGAACTCCTCCTCGCCCTCGATGAAGACCGCGAGGCCGAGATCGAGGTCGTCGCCCAGAGCCTCATGCAGGGCGCGCACGGTGGCCACGTGCGACATCACCCCCGCCTTGTCGTCCGCGGCGCCGCGGCCGTACAGCCGGTCGCCACGGACGGTCGGCTCGAACGGCGGGGTCTTCCAGTCCGCCGCATCGCCCTCGGGCTGCACATCGTGGTGGGCGTAGAGCAGGACCGTCGGCCTGCCGTTCCGCGCGGCACGGGTGGCCAGCACGGCCGGCTGGCCCAGTGCCTCGTCGCCACCGTCGTCCCCCCGCGAGGGGATAGGCGCCTGCTTCACCTCGACGCGGTCGAAGACGCCCGTCTCCGTCAGCAGAGCGGACACCGCATCCGCACTCCGCCGCACGTTCGCCGGGTCGAACGCCGACCACGACACCGAGGGGATGCGGACGAGCTGCGCGAGGTCCGCGATCGCCGACGGCAGCCCGGCGTGGACCGCTGCGCGGACCTCCTGCTCGACGCCGTCCGGGGAATCGGCGGCGGCCGTGTCGTCGGATGCGGAAACGGGGGTCAGCTGGCTCTCTGTCATGCGGGTAATCTTAAGCGGACCCCACAACCGAAGGCTCGAAGTTGGCGAAACGACAGAACCCGGCGAGCGACGCGGAAACGCCCGCAGCCGAGACCCCCGAAGAGACGGCTGCCCGGCTGAAGCAGGGCAAGGGGGCGCCGACGCCCTCCCGCCGCGAGCAGGAGGCCGCACGGAAGCGCCCGCTCGTCCCCACCGACCGCAAGGAGGCGGCCCGGATGGCGCGCCGGCGGCAGGCAGAGGCGCGCGACAAGGCCCGCGTGGGCATGGCGGCCGGGGATGACCGCTATCTGACGGCCCGCGACCGCGGTCCACAGCGCCGCTACGTCCGCGACTACGTGGACGCGCGCTTCTCGATCGGCGAGTTCCTCATCCCGATCATGCCGCTGGTGATCGTGCTGACCTTCCTGCCGTCCCCGCTCCTGCAGGCGTACGGACTGTTCGCCCTCTGGGGCTTCTTCCTGATCGCGGTGATCGACTGCATCGTCCTCGGCTTCCTGGTGCGGAAGCGCATCGCCGCGAAGTTCGGCGCGAGCAAGGTCGAGCGCGGCCTGCGCTGGTACGCCGCGATGCGTGCCCTGCAGCTGCGCGTGATGCGCCTGCCCAAGCCGCAGGTCAAGCGCGGCCGTTTCCCCAGCTGACGTGGCGATCATTGCGGCGGCGGACGGGTCCGCCCTCGGCAACCCCGGCCCGGCCGGCTGGGCCTGGTACGTGGACGACGCCCACTGGTCGGCCGGCGGCTGGCCGCATGGCACCAACAACCAGGGCGAGCTCATGGCGGTCATCGACCTGCTCGAGGCCACGGCCCACCTGGACGACGACCTCCACATCTACTGCGACAGCCAGTATGTGATCAACGCGGTCACGAAATGGATGCCCGGCTGGAAGCGCAAAGGCTGGCGCAAGGCGGACGGCGCCCCCGTGCTGAACCGCGAGCTGCTCGAGCGCCTGGACCGCGCGCTCCAGGGCCGCCGCTTCACCTTCGAGTGGGTGAAGGGCCACGCCGGCCACGAGCTGAACGAGGCCGCGGACGTGCGCGCCCGTGCCGTGGCCACCGCGTATCAGAAGGGCGACCCGATCCCGATCGGCCCGGGCTGGCCCGGGAACGCGGTCGCGGCTCAGGCTGCAGCTGCTTCCGCGACGCCGGAGCCGGAGCCGGAGCTGGCGCCGGAGTTCTCGCCGACGGCGACCGCGACGGACGACGCCGCCCTCGAGTTCGACCTCTTCGACGGCCTTCCGCCCGAGGAGACGGACGAGGAGGCCGTCGCGCGGCTGGAGCGCGAACTGCTCGAACCCGGCGTGCGTTCCGACGCCTCGCGACTCGCCGAGCTGCTGCATCCCTCCTTCGAGGAGATCGGCCGCTCGGGCCGGGTGTGGGGCCGCGACGCCCTCATCTCCGAGCTCGCGGACGAGAACTCCCCCGCCGGCGAACTCGACGTGCTCGGCGTCGACCGGGTCGCTCCCGAGGCGCTGCTCCTCACGACGCGGACCGTGGATGCGCGGGGCGCGACACTGCGCAGCTCCCTCTGGGTGCGCAGCTCGGGACGCTGGCGTCTACGCTTCCACCAGGGCACTCCGGAGGCGTAGCAGTCCCCGGTTGATCTGCCGCGCCCACAGCGGGCCGCGGTAGAGGAACGCGGTGTAGCCCTGCACCAGGGTGGCGCCCGCATCTCGCCGCTCCTGCACGTCCTCTGCCGTCTCGACACCGCCGACGGAGATCACGCAGAGCTCCGGCGGGACGACCGCCCGGATCAGACGCAGCACCTCGAGCGAGCGTTCGGCGAGCGGCGCACCGCTCAGGCCACCTGCTCCCGCTGCCTCGACGACTGCTGGGTCGGTGCGCAGGCCCTCCCGGGCGATGGTGGTGTTGGTCGCGATGATGCCGGCGAGACCGAGTTCGACCGTGAGTCGCGCGATCCTCTCCACCTGGTCGTCGGTGAGGTCCGGAGCGATCTTCACCAGGAGCGGCGTGTCGCCCGCGACCTCCTTCACGGCGGTCAGGAGCGGTGCGAGCAGCTCGAGCTCCTGCAGGCCGCGGAGCCCCGGGGTGTTCGGCGAGCTGACGTTCACGACCAGGTAGTCGGCGACCGGCGCGAGGGCGCGGGCGCTCGTCAGGTAGTCGGCCGTGGCATCCTCGACGGCGACCACCCGCGACTTGCCGATGTTCACGCCGAGGACGGGACGCCGCCGGGCGCGGCGCACCCGCAGCAGCTGGTTGGCGGCGCATCCTGCGCCGTTGTTGTTGAAGCCCATCCGGTTGATGACGGCGCGGTCCGGGATGAGGCGGAACAGCCGTGGCTTCTCGTTTCCGGGCTGCGGGCGTGCGGTGACCGTGCCGACCTCGACGTGGCCGAAGCCGAGCGCGCCGAGGCCCAGCACAGCCTCGCCGTCCTTGTCGAAGCCCGCGGCCACACCGAACGGGGAGGCGAACCGCAGCCCGAGCGCGTCGACCGCCAGCGACGGATCGGGCGCGGTGTAGCGCCGGGCCAGCCCGCCCAGGCCCAGGGCCGGGAGGGCGCGGATCACCAGGAACGCGAGATGGTGGGCGCGCTCGGGGTCGAGCCGGGACAGGATGAGGTCGAACAGTGCGCGATACATGCCTGTTCAAGAATACCCGTCAGGGCACATCCACCGTTTCCGCACGGTGCGCGAGGCGCAGCGAGCGGATGGCCTCCTCGAAGTCGTCGAGGGAGTCGAACGCCTGGTAGACGCTCGCGAAGCGCAGGTAGGCGACCTCGTCCAGCTCCCGCAGCTCCGGGAGGATCGCGAGACCCACGTCGTTCGCCTCGATCTGCGACGCGCCGGTGGATCGGATGGTCTCCTCCACCTTCTGCGCCAGCACCGCCAAGTCGGAGTCGGTCACCGGCCGGCCCTGGCAGGCCTTCCGCACGCCGAGGACGATCTTCTCGCGGCTGAACGGTTCGGCCACCCCGCTGCGCTTGATCACACTCAGGCTCGCCGTCTCGGTGGTCGAGAAGCGGCGGCCGCATTCCGGGCACTGCCGGCGGCGGCGGATGGAGAGCCCGTCGTCGCTGGTCCGCGAGTCGATGACGCGGGAGTCCGGGTGACGGCAGAAGGGGCAGAACATGGTGGGATTCTACCGCTCGGAGTCGGCCGGGCCGCCCGGGCGGAAGCGCGCGGTCACCGCGTCCCCGTGCGCGGGGAGGTCCTCGGCCGTCGAGAGCGCGACGATGCGGTCTGCGACCTCGCGCAGCGCATCCCGGTCGTAACTCACGACCTGCTGCGGCCGGAGGAACGAGTAAGCGCCGAGACCGGGCGAGAAGCGGGCCTGGCCGCCGGTCGGGAGTACGTGGTTGGACCCGGCGAGGTAGTCCCCCAGGCTGACGGGGGACGTGGCCCCGAGGAAGATGGCGCCGGCATTGTGGATGGACGCGAGCAGCGCCTCCGGATCCGCCGTCTGCAGCTCGAGGTGCTCCGGTCCGTAGGCGTCGCTGAAGACGGCTGCCGCGGCCAGGTCGTCGACCAGGACGATCGCCGACTGCGGGCCGCCCAGGGCGGTCCGGACGCGCTCGGCGTGCTTCGTGGCGTCCGCCTGCCGGCCCAGCTCAGCGACCACCCGTTCGGCGAACGCCGGGCTGTCGGTGACGAGCAGGGAGGCGGCCGCCTCGTCGTGCTCCGCCTGGCTCACGAGGTCGGCCGCGACATAGCCTGCATCCGCCGCATCGTCGGCGATGACGAGGATCTCGGTCGTTCCCGCTTCGGAGTCGATGCCGGCCTGACCGCGCACGACCCGCTTGGCCGCCGCGACGTAGATGTTGCCCGGTCCGGTGATGACCTGCACCGGCTCCAGACCCAGGTCTTCGACGCCGTACGCGAGCGCGCCGATCGCACCGGCGCCTCCCATCGCGTACACCTCGTCGATCCCCAGCAGCCCGGCGGCGCCCAGGATCGCGGGGTGGACCGCGCCTCCGAACTGGCGCTGCGGCGGACTGGCGAGAGCGACGGAAGCGACGCCGGCGACCTGGGCGGGAACGGCGTTCATCACCACGCTCGACGGATACACGGCCTTGCCACCGGGCACGTAGAGCCCGGCGCGCTCGACCGGCTGCCAGCGCTGCACGATGGTCGCGCCCGGGCGGATTGCGGTCTCGGCGGCGGGCGGAACCTGTGCGGCCGTCGCCTCTCGGACGCGTGCGATCGCCTCCTCCAAGGCCTCGCGGACCTCGGCGGGGAGCGCCTGCACGGCCGCGTCGATCTCGGACTGCGGCACCCGCACGGACGCGGGAGCGCCGCCGTCGAAGCGCTCGGCCTGCTCGGTCAGCGCCGCGAGGCCGCGCCGCCGCACATCCTCGATCAGCTCGGTGGCGACGGACATCGCGGCGTGCACGTCGACGACCGGACGGGGCACCAGGCGCTGGAAGGCGGCGCGAGTAGGCTGGACACCGCGGAGGTCGATGGTCTGGATCATGGCCCGACCAGCCTAACGGTTCGCGCCGGTCACCCCCGCGCGGAATGGTCCCGACAGATTCGAGCTTGTACCCACAGTATGAACAGCGCATCCCCCGACCCCACCGACGGCGCCGTCAGCGACGCGACACCCGATCTCGCGGCGTTCCGGCAGACGTTCCGCCGTCACGCGGCCGGGGTGGCGTTGATCACGGCACAGACCTCCGACGGCACTCCGGTCGGCTTCACGGCGACCTCCCTGGCCTCGCTCGCCGCGGTGCCGCCCCTCGCCACGTTCAACATGTCGCTGTCGGCGTCGAGCTGGCCCGCGATCGCGGAGACCGACCGGGTCGTCATCCACACCCTCGGTGTGCGGAACCGCGACGTCGCGCAGATCCTCTCGGGGGACAACCAGCAGCGCTTCCTCGGCGACCACTGGTACCGCGGCCCGCACGGACTGCCCGTGATCAAGGACACGACCGCCTGGATGGTCGGACGCATCCTCGAACGCACCGAGGTGCACAACAGCGCCGTCGTGATCGTGCAGATCGAGGAGGGCGGTCTTGGCGAGGACGACGCTCCCCTCGTCTACCACGAGCGCACCTACTGGCGCCCCGGCACCGCCGTCTGACCCGAGCCCTCCGTCCCGCCGGCCCCGCCCTTCCGCCCCCGCCCTTCCGCCGAAGTGCTCGTTGTTGCAGCCCGAACCGGCGTGTCGGACGCAACTACGAGCACCTCGGCGGGACGAGCGCGTCCCCCTTCGCCCCCACCCTTCCGGCGAAGTGCTCGTTGTTGCAGCCCCAGACGGCGTGTCGGGTGCAACAACGAGCACCTCGGCGGAGGGAGCGGGAGCGGGAGCGGAGGCAGCGGGAGCGGCAGCGGAGGGCGCGGATGGGGGCGGAGGCGCGGAGGCGCGAGGCGCTGAGGGGTGGCGTCAGACGAGGCAGTTGGGACCGAGCAGGCCCTTCAGCTCCCCGTAGAGGTCCGCGCTGACGGTGACCGGCCGGGGAACCTCGAACACCCGCGCGACCTGACCCTTCACCAGCCGCAGGCGCACCTCGCTCTCGCCCGGGTGACGGCCGAGGACCTCGCTCAGGGACAGGACGGTGTCGGTCGTCGCGCGCTGGTCCGGCATCGTGATCACGAGCGGCCCCGAGTCGTTCGCCTGGCCCACGTCGGGCGTCATCAGCGAGAACGCGTGCAGGTTCATCCCGTCGTCGCGCAGGCTCACCCGGCCGCGGACGACCACGATCGCGTCTCCGACCAGCTGCGGAGAGTACTCCTGGTACGCCTTGCCCATGAACATGACGGTCAGCTCGCCGCCGAAGTCCTCGACCTGGATCATCCCGTACTGGTTGCCGGAAGCCTTCGCGACACGGTGCTGCACGCTCGTCACAAGACCGGCGATCGTGACGGTCTCGCCGTCCTGGATGCTCTCGGAGCCCACCAGCTCGGCGATCGACGTACTCGCGAGCTTGGCCAGCTGCAGCTCGAGGCCCGCGAGGGGATGGTCGGAGACGTACAGTCCGAGCATCTCGCGCTCGAACGCCAGCTTGTCGCGCTTCGCCCACTCCGGACGCTGCGGGATGTGGTGCTGCGTCTGCGTCGCCTCGTCCTCGCCCCATAGGCTGTCGAAGTCGAACCCGACATCGCCGTTCGCCTCGTTGCGCTTGATCTTGACAGCCGACTCGACCGCATCCTCGTGGACCTCGATGAGTGCACGGCGGGTGTGGCCGAGCGAGTCGAACGCGCCCGCCTTGATGAGCGACTCGACCGTCCGCTTGTTCGCGGCGTGGATGGGCACCTTGTTCAGGAAGTCGTGGAACGTCTCGAAGCGGCCCTTGCTCTCGCGCGCCTCCCGGACCCCCTCGACGACGTTCGCCCCGACGTTGCGGACCGCGCCCATCCCGAAGCGGATGTCCTCGCCGACGGCGGCGAAGTACAGGTTGGATTCGTTGACGTCCGGCGGCAGCACCTTGATGCCCATGCGGCGGCACTCGTTGAGGTAGAGGGCCATCTTGTCCTTGGAGTCGCCGACGCTCGTCAGCAGCGCCGCCATGTACTCCGCGGGGTAGTGCGCCTTCAGGTAGGCGGTCCAGTACGAGATGACGCCGTAGGCGGCCGAGTGCGCTTTGTTGAACGCGTAGTCGGAGAACGGGAGCAGGATCTCCCAGAGCTTGTTCACGGCCTCCATCGAGTAGCCGTTGGCGGCCATTCCCGACGAGAAGCCTTCGAACTGCTTGTCGAGTTCGGACTTCTTCTTCTTGCCCATCGCGCGGCGCAGGATGTCTGCTTGGCCGAGCGAGAATCCGGCGACCTTCTGCGCGATCGCCATCACCTGCTCCTGGTAGATGATGAGGCCGTAGCTCGTGGAGAGGATCTCGGCGAGCGGCTCGGCGAGCTCCGGGTGGATGGGCGTGATCGCCTGCTGGGCGTTCTTGCGCAGCGCGTAGTTCGTGTGCGAGTTCGCGCCCATGGGGCCCGGCCGGTAGAGCGCGATGAGCGCCGAGATGTCCTCGAAGTTGTCCGGCTTCATGAGCCGCAGGAGCGATCGCATCGGGCCGCCGTCGAGCTGGAACACGCCCAGCGTGTCACCGCGCGAGAGGAGCTCGTAGGCGGGACGGTCGTCGAGCGCGAGCTCCTCGAGGACGAGCTCCTCGCCGCGGTTGTCGCGGATGTTGTCGAGGGCGTCGTTGATGATGGTGAGGTTGCGCAGCCCCAGGAAGTCCATCTTGATGAGTCCGAGGGACTCGCAGGCCGGGTAGTCGAACTGCGTGACGATCTGGCCGTCCTGCTCCCGCTTCATGATCGGGATGATGTCGATCAGCGGGTCGGACGACATGATGACGCCTGCCGCGTGCACGCCCCACTGGCGCTTCAGGTTCTCGAGCCCGAGAGCCGTGTCGAAGACGGTCTTCGCCTCCGGGTCGGTCTCGACGACCGCGCGGATGTCGACCGCCTCTTTGTAGCGCGGGTGGTCCTTGTCGAAGATGCCGGTGAGCGGGATGTCCTTGCCCATCACGGGCGGCGGCATCGCCTTGGTGAGCTTCTCACCCATCGAGAAGGGGAAGCCGAGCACACGCCCGGAGTCCTTCAGCGCCTGCTTGGCCTTGATGGTGCCGTACGTGACGATCTGGGCGACGCGCTCCGAGCCGTACTTCTCGGTCACGTACTTGATGACCTCGCCGCGGCGGCGGTCGTCGAAGTCGACGTCGAAGTCGGGCATGGAGACGCGGTCGGGGTTGAGGAAGCGCTCGAAGATGAGGCCGTGCTGCAGCGGGTCGAGGTCGGTGATCCGCATGGCGTAGGCGGCCATCGAGCCGGCGCCGGATCCGCGGCCGGGGCCCACGCGGATCCCGTTGCGCTTCGACCAGTTGATGAAGTCGGCGACCACGAGGAAGTAACCCGGGAAGCCCATCTGCGAGATGACGCCGATCTCGTAGTCGGCCTGCTTGCGCACCTCGGGGGTGATGCCGCCCGGGTAGCGCTGCTCGAGGCCCCGCTCGACCTCCTTCACGAACCAGGTCTGCTCCGTCTCGCCCTCGGGGACGGGGAAGCGCGGCATATAGTTCGCGGCCGTGTCGAACTGCACGTCGCAGCGCTCGGCGATCGCCAGGGTGTTGTCGCACGCTTCGGGATAGTCGCGGAACAGCTGCCGCATCTGCTCCGGCGTCTTGAGGTAGAACTCGTCGGCGTCGAACTTGAACCGGTTGGGATCGTCGAGGGTGGAGCCGGACTGCACGCAGAGCAGGGCGGCGTGACTCTTCGCATCCTCGGCGTGCGTGTAGTGCAGGTCGTTGGTCCCCACCAGCGGCAGGCCCAGATCTTTCGCCAGCCGGATGAGGTCGGACATGATCCGGCGCTCGATGCCGAGGCCGTGGTCCATGATCTCGGCGAAGAAGTTCTCTCGGCCGAAGATGTCGCGGAACTCTGCCGCCGCCTCGCGTGCCGCCTCGTACTGGCCGAGGCGCAAGCGCGTCTGGACCTCGCCGGAGGGGCATCCCGTGGTCGCGATGATGCCCTTCGAGTACCGGCTGAGCAGGTCGCGGTCCATGCGCGGCTTGAAGTAGTAGCCCTCCATCGAGGCGTACGACGACATCCGGAACAGGTTGTGCATGCCCTCGGTGGTCGCCGCGAGCATCGTCATGTGGGTGTATGCGCCCGAGCCCGAGACATCGTCGCCGCCGCCGTCGCCCCAGCGGATCCTGGTCTTGTCGGTGCGATGGGTGCCGGGTGTGAGGTACGCCTCGGTGCCGATGATCGGCTTGATGCCCGCATCGACGGCCGTGCGCCAGAAGTCGAACGCACCGAACATGTTGCCGTGGTCGGTGATGGCGACCCCGGGCATCCCCTGCGCGGCCGCCGCCTCGACCAGCGGTTTGACCCGCGCCGCGCCGTCGAGCATCGAGTACTCGCTGTGGACGTGGAGATGTACGAAGGAGTCGCTCATGACCCCTTCAGCCTAACCGCGACCTACGACAGGCGGAGCACGTCCAGAGCGTGTTGCAAGTCCTCGGGATAGGTCGTCGTGAAGGTGACCCACTCCCCCGTCGCCGGGTGGTCGAAGGACAGCTGGACGGCGTGCAGCCACTGGCGCGAGAGGCCCAGCCGCGCGCTCAGCGCCGGGTCGGCCCCGTACATCGAATCGCCCACGCAGGGGTGCCGCTGAGCCGCCATGTGGACACGGATCTGATGCGTCCGGCCGGTCTCCAGATGGATCTCGAGGAGGCTCGCCGAGGGGAACGCCTCGATCGTCTCGTAGTGCGTGATGGACGGCTTCCCTCCCGCGACCACGGCGAACTTCCAGTCGGATCGAGGATGCCGGCCGATCGGCGCGTCGATCGTGCCCGTGAGCGGATCGGGGTGGCCCTGCACGACGGCGTGATAGATCTTCTCCACGGTCCGGTCGTGGAAGGCACGTTTGAGGACCGTGTAGGCGTGCTCCGACTTCGCGACGACCATGAGGCCGCTCGTGCCGGCGTCGAGGCGGTGGACGATGCCCGCGCGCTCGGCGGCGCCCGAGGTGGAGATCCGGAAGCCCGCGGCGGCCAGCGCGCCCAGCACCGTCGGGCCCTCCCAGCCGACCGAGGGATGGGCGGCCACGCCGACGGGCTTGTCGATCACCACGATGTCGTCGTCATCGTGCACGATCGTGAGCTCGGGGACGGCGATGGGGACGATCTGCACGTCCGACTTCGGCTGCCACGACACCTCGAGCCAGGAGCCGGCCGTGAGGCGGTCGGACTTGCCGGCCTCGCGGCCGTCCACCGTCACACCGCCCGCCTCGGCGATCTCGGCGGCGAAGCTGCGCGAGAAGCCGAGGAGCTTGGCGAGACCCGCGTCGACGCGCGAGCCGTCCAGCCCGTCCGGGATCGGGATGCTGCGCGACTCCATCTAGCTCTGGGGTTTGTCGTGCTGATTCGAGATGGGCTGATTCGAGATGGGCTGATTCGAGACCGGCTGCTCCGTCACCGGCTCGCCCAACGCAGGCCTATCCGCCGCCGTCTCGCCCGCGACGGGCTCATCCGTCACAGGCTCGCCCGCGACCGACTCGTTCTCCGGGTCGACATCACTGTCCGGCGCGTGCCGGCCGTCGAGGCCGACGCCGCGCAGTGTGAGGAGGAGGAACAGCACCATGCTCGACACGATCGCCACGTCGGCGAGGTTGAAGATCGCCGGCAGCACGGGGATCTGGAGGAAGTCGACCACGTGGCCGACGCCGAAGCCGGGTTCGCGGAACAACCGGTCGGTCAGGTTGCCGAGGAGCCCTCCGAGCAGCAGCCCGAACAGCACCGCCCAGGCCATCGACCGGATCCGTGGGGCGTACCAGATGACGAACCCGAGGACGCCGACCCCCACAATGGAGAAGATCCACGTGGAGCCGGTGCCGATCGAGAACGCTGCGCCCGCGTTCTTCACGAAGTGGAACTGCAGCAGCTGCCCGAGGACCTGGATCTGCTGGCCCTCGTAGAGGTGGGCGACCACCAGGAGCTTGGCGATCTGGTCGACGAGGTACACGCACAGCGCCACCAAGCCCAGGATCACCAAGGCCCGGACGCTGACCTTGGACCGGGAGGGACTAGCCTCCAAAGCCGGGGAAGGCCGGAGGCTGCTGGCCAACCTGCTGGCCCTGGTTGCCGTCGTCGGAGCCGCCTGCGGGCACCGGAGCCGGAACGGCGCTTCCGGCGCCTACCGGAACCGCTGCGCGGCTCTGGCCCGGGTTGGCGCCGCCACCCTGGACGGGAGCGTCGAGGTCGCGGAGCTGGCTCTCGATGTAGCTCTTGAGACCCTTGCGGTAGTCGCGCTCGAACGTGCGGAGCTCGTCGATGCGACGCTCGAGACCGGTGCGCTCCTGGTCGAGGGCGCTGATCTGGGCGCGCTGCTTCGACTCGGCCTCTGCGACGATGCGGGCAGCGGTGGCGTGCCCCTCGGCGATGAGCTGGTCGCGCTTCTCGACACCCTCGCGCACGTGCTCCTCGTGGAGCCGGCGGGCGAGCTGGAGGAGGTTGTTGGTGGCGTTGGGGTCGTTCGCGTCGTCCGCCGGCGGCTGGTACGCCGGAGCGGGCTGAGCCTGCGCCTGCTGAGCGGCCTGTGCGGCCTCCTGCTGCGCCTGGGCCAGACGCTGACGCAGGTCCTCGTTCTCGCGCTGAAGACGCTCGGTCTCGCCGTTGTCGGCCTGCGCCGGAGCGGCGACGGCGCCGCCCTGGCCGCCGCTGCGCTGCAGCTCGGCGATCCGGGAGTCGGCGGCCACGAGACGCTGCTTGAGCTCCTCGTTCTCCTGATTCAGGCGACGCAGCTCGACGACGACCTCGTCGAGGAAGTCGTCGACCTCGTCCTGGTCGTAGCCCTCGCGGAACTTCGTCGGCTGGAACCGCTTGTTGACTACATCTTCCGGAGTCAGCGCCATGGCAAGCCACCTTCGTGAAAAATTGGAACAGAAACGCGTTCAGCCAACGCTAGCAAAGCGGATGGGACTCGCGCAGCCATCCGCGCGGTCCGCGCGTCGGCTCGTCAACGATACAACGGGCGCTCACGTGCGGGCATCAGCAACACTCAGCGGAATCCCAGGGTCACGTACAACCCGATGATGACCACCAGCATGGTGAGGCTCCACCCGAAATCGATCGCCACCGGACCCATGGAGACGCGGGGGATGATCCGGCGGAAGAAGCGGATGGGCGGATCGGTGACCACGTACGTGGATTCGGCCAGCACCAGTCCGAAGCCGCGCGGCCGCCACTGGCGGGCGAACACCCGGACGAGATCGAGCACGAACCGGGCCCACAGCACGAAGAAGTAGATCAGTAGCGCGTAGTAGACGACGGTCGCGATGATCGAGACGGCAAACACCTACCCAGTATGGACGAAAGCGCACCGCCTCCCCTGCCAGCCACGGAAGAGGCGGAGGGAGCCGATGCGCTTATGCGTCGTGAAGCCGGGCGTCGCGTGGAGCCGGGCATCGCGTGCCGTCAGGCCTGGGCGAAGAAGGAGGCGTCGACGTCGGCGTCCTGACCGCCGTGCTCGCCGGAGACCACGACGTGGCTCGGCGAGAGCAGGAACACCTTCGGCGTGACGCGCTCGATCTTGCCGTAGAGCCCCTGGGAGAGGCCGCTGGCGAAGTCGACGAGGCGCCGGGCGTCGCCCTCGCTCATCTGCGAGAGGTTGATGATGACCGGGATGCCCTCCCGGAACGACTCGGCGATCGCCTGAGCGTCGCGGTACTGGCGGGGGTGGACCGTGAGGATCTCGTTCATTTCCTGTACCGATGCATTCCGTGCTGTGGACGACTTGCGCAGCGGCGTGACCGGAGCGCGGCCGGCCGCGGGTGCGACCGGAGCGGGATGGGGGACGGCCTGAACGGGCGACGGAGCCGGTGTGGGGGCTTCGCGGCGCGGCTGGTGCTGCTCCTGCTGCTCCTCGAACTCCAGCTCCTCGTCGGCAAGGCCCAGGTAGACCATCGTCTTCTTCAGCGGGTTGGCCATGGCTTCCTCCGTACAGACCTGCGCGACGCCTCGCCACGCACGTGAACTCGTGCTTCGAGATTAACGAACCTCTGGCCGATTCCCGGTAATGGCCGTCCCGATCCGAAGGTGTGTCGCGCCGGCGGCGATGGCCTCCCGGTAGTCCTGCGACATGCCGGCCGAGATCGCCGAGGCGTCCGGGGCGAGCGAGCGGACGCGGCCGGAGGCGGCGCGCACCCTCTCGAAGGCGCTGGCGGGCGCCTCTCCGAGCGGAGCGACCGCCATCACACCCAGCAGGCGCAGTCCGGGCGTTTCGAGCACGTGCTCCACGAGCGGCTCCAGGTCGCGATCGGCGACGCCGCCGCGGCCCGGGTCGTCCGTCAGGTTGAGCTGGACGAACACGTCGAGGTCCGGCTCGGTCTCGCCCTCGCGGGCGGCCAGCGCATCCACCAGGGAGAGCCGGTCGACCGAGTGGACGACGGACGCGTATCGCCGCACCTGTCGCGCCTTCTTGCTCTGCAGCTGCCCGACGAAGTGCCAGGTGAGGTCGAGGCCGGCCAGCTCGGCGGCCTTCGCCTGCGCCTCCTGGTGACGGTTCTCCCCCATGTCGCGAACGCCGAGCCCGGCGAGCTCGCGCACCAGCGACGCCGGGTGGAACTTCGTCACGACGATGGTCGTGAGCTCCCCGGGCGAACGGCCGGCGGCCCGGGCGGCGTCCTCGACGCCCTCCCGGACCGCTGCGAGCCGCTCGGCCAGCCCGTTACTTGAGGAAGTCGGGGATGTCGAGGTCGTCATTCTCGTCGTCGAACGCCGGGTCCTTCTGGGGCGCCGCCTCTGCGGCCGGGCTCTCACCGGTCTGCCAGGTGTCGGCGGCGGGAGCGGGAGCCGCGGCCTCGCCTGTTTCGAACGGAGCGGAGGAGGCCGCCTGCGCCTGCTCCGATCCGGCCTCCACATAGCTGGCGCGCCGGCCGTCGACCGCCGCGGGCCGCGTGTTGGGCTCGCCTCCGTCGAAGCCGGCCGCGATGACGGTCACGCGCACCTCGTCGCCGAGGGTGTCGTCGATGACCGCACCGAAGATGATGTTCGCCTCCGGGTGCACCGCCTCCTGGACCAGGCGAGCGGCGTCGTTGATCTCGAAGATCCCGAGGTTCGATCCGCCCTGGATGGAGAGCAGGACGCCGTGGGCGCCGTCGATCGACGCCTCCAGGAGCGGCGAGGCGACGGCGAGCTCTGCCGCCTTGATCGCCCGGTCGGCGCCGCGCGAGGAGCCGATCCCCATGAGCGCCGAGCCCGCTCCCTGCATGACCGACTTGACGTCGGCGAAGTCGAGGTTGATGAGTCCCGGGGTGGTGATGAGGTCCGTGATGCCCTGCACACCGGCGAGGAGCACCTGGTCGGCGGTGGAGAACGCCTCCAGCATGCTGATGCCGCGGTCGCTGATCTCTAGCAGCCGGTCGTTCGGCACCACGATGAGGGTATCGACCTCTTCCTTCAGCCGCTGGACGCCGATCTCGGCCTGCTGCTGGCGGCGCTTGCCCTCGAACGAGAACGGCTTGGTGACGACACCGATCGTCAGCGCGCCGATGGACTTCGCGATGCGTGCCACGACCGGGGCGCCGCCCGTGCCGGTGCCGCCGCCCTCACCCGCCGTGACGAAGACCATGTCGGCGCCCGCGAGGGCTTCCTCGATCTCCTCGGCGTGGTCCTCCGATGCGCGACGGCCCACCTCGGGGTCGGCTCCGGCGCCGAGGCCGCGGGTGATCTCGCGCCCGACGTCGAGCTTGACGTCGGCGTCGCTCATCAGCAGCGCCTGCGCGTCCGTGTTGATGGCGATGAACTCGACGCCGCGGAGGCCGAGCTCGATCATGCGGTTGACGGCGTTGACGCCGCCTCCGCCGATGCCGACGACCTTGATCACGGCGAGGTAGTTCTGTTGTGCTGTCACGTCCGGCCTCCACGGGAACCTTCGACCTCAAGTTGAGGCTTAAAGTCTTGCTCAGTATGCAATTCTCGATCCGACGTTAGGTGCGCGGTGGCCCCGCCCGGGTAACCCGGCAGGCGTGTCGGAAAAGTGCCGTTCATCTCGGCCCTACCCTGTCGTCACGCTGTGCGGCGACGAGACGTCGTAACGGGATGCGTCGGCCGCGCTTTTCAGCAGAGCGGCGAGGTCCGCGGCCTTCAGCGAGGAGTCCTCTGCGCTCCCCCAGACCACGGTCGCATGCCTGCTCCGGAGGGTGAAGCTGACGTCATCCTTCGTCTTCGCGGCGATCGTATCGACCTGCGCCAGGACGCCGGGAGGCAGGGCGCTCAGCACGCTCGCTGCCGCGGCGAAGCCCGAGTCCGCATCCACGTCCGCCGCGCCACCGCTCGCCGCGATGAGGGGGAAGCCGTCCGGCCGCTTCTCGCTGCTCGCGATGGGGACCTTGGCCGCATCCACCAGGGTGTAGGCGCCGCCCTGCTGGATGACGCCGACCGGCTGCCGCTCCACCACGCGGACGACGATCGAGTCCGGCGGGTGGCTCTCGACCGTGTAGCTGCGGATCAGCGGGAAGGCGGCGAGATCGCTGGAGATCCCCGCCTGGTTGAGCAGGGGCAGCGGCGTGCCCCGCTGATCCGAGAGCTTCTTCTCGATGGCGGTCGCATCCAGCCGGGAGGTTCCCGTCACCTGGATGTGCTTGAGCGCGAGCAGCGGAGAATACGCGACGATCGCGACGGCGAGCACGAGGGCGGCCACGACTCCCGCCGCGGCCAGCCAGGCGAGGCGGCGGCGCCGCGAACGCTTGGTGAAGCGACGGACCTCCCCGCGCTCGACGCGCTTGCGCTCGCGACGGGCCGTGCGCAGCGCCTTGTCGATCTCGCGGTTCGTGGGCAACCGCGAGTAGGGCGAACTCTCCGTGCGGGACGTGGGAGCGTGGAGCGGCGACCGGACGGGATCCCGCTGCTCCGGCTTCACCACGGGGATGGGCTCGGTCACGGTTCCGACGGTCCGCGGGGCGGGCTCGTCCCGGCCTCGCCCGCCACGCTCCTCCGCGTTTCCACGCGGCGCGGCGGACGCCGTGGCCGGCGCCTCCTGCCGGTCGAAACCCTGAGGACGCTTCACGGAACGCCTACTCCGCCGGGACGGCGTCCGGGTGCTCCCGGCGCAGCGAGTCCAGCAGCTGGGGGACGATGCGGTACACGTCGCCGCAGCCCAGCGTGATCACGAAGTCGCCCTCGCGTGCGATCTGCGCGGTGTGATCGGCGGCCTGCTGCCAGTCCGCGATGAAGGCGACGTGCTCGGGATGCGCGAAGCGGTCGGCGACGAGCGCTCCGGTGACGCCAGGTTCCGGGTCCTCGCGGGCGCCGTAGACGTCCAGCACCACGGTCTCGTCCGCGTACTGCTCGAGCGTCTCGGCGAACTCCCGCGCGAACAGACGCGTGCGGCTGTAGAGGTGCGGCTGGTGGACGGCGATGATCCGGCCGTCCCCGACCACGGTGCGGGCGGCCGAGAGGGCTGCGGCGACCTCGGTCGGGTGGTGCGCGTAGTCGTCGTAGACGCTGACGCCGCCGACGGTCCCGTGCAGCTCGAAGCGGCGCTCCGTGCCGCCGAACCCGGCGATGGCCGCGAGAGCTGGGGCCGGGTCGAAGCCGAGGCCGGTGAGGACGGCGAAGGCTCCCCCGGCGTTGATCGCGTTGTGGCGGCCGGGAACGCGCAGGCGGGCCGCGTAGTCCTCGCCGCGGTAGCGGAGCACGAAGGACACCGGACCGTCGGTGACGATGGAGTGCACGCGGACTTCTGCATCCTCGGCCTCGCCGAAGGTGACGATGCGCTTGTCCGGCGCCTCCTCGCGCAGGCGGCGTGTGACATGGACGGCGCCGGGGTCGTCGGAGGACACGACGACGAACTCGTCCGCCTCGCGCGCGAACGTGACGAACGCATCCTCGAACGCCTCCAGCGAGCCGTAGTGGTCGAGGTGGTCCGGGTCGACGTTGGTGATCAAGGCGACCGCCGTGTCGTACAGCAGGAACGAGCCGTCGGACTCGTCCGCCTCCACCACGAACAGCTCGCCGGTGCCGGTCTGAGAGCTCTTGCCGAGGGAGGCGATCACGCCGCCGTTGACGAAGCTCGGGTCCTCACCGAGGCCGAGCAGCCCGGTGATGATCATGCCGGTTGAGGTGGTCTTCCCGTGGGCGCCGGCGACGGCGACCAGGCGGGACCGCTTGATCAGCCAGGCGAGCGCCTGGGAGCGGTGCAGCACCGGAAGGCCCTTCGCCAGCGCCAGCTGGTACTCCGGGTTGTCCTGCCACAAGGCCCCCGTGACGACGAGCGTGTCGGCGTCGCCGACGTTGGCCGCGTCGTGGCCGACGGTGATCGTCGCCCCGAGGCCGCGCAGGGTGTCGATGTTGGCGGAATGCCGCACATCCGATCCCGTCACCGTGTAACCGGCCTCGAGGAACAGGCGGGCGATGCCGCTCATCCCCGAGCCGCCGATGCCGACGAAGTGCAGCTTTCCGAGCTCGTCGGGCAGGGTGAGATTCGGGTCTGGCTTGATCGTCACCCATGCAGCTTACGCGGCGAACCTCCATAACCCTTCGAGGCGCCGCCGACGCCGGCGGTTCCGGGTCAGAGCGATTTATGGATGAGGGCGACCATGCGGTCGGAGCCGTCGCGGACGCCCGAGGAGGCTGCTCGAGCGGCCATCCCGGCGACGCGGGTCGTGTCGGCGAGCAGGGGCAGGAGGTGCGCATCCACCCAAGTGGGAAGGAACTCGGCGTCGTCGATGAGGAGCCCTCCCCCGGCCTGGACGACGCCGGCCGCGTTGAAGCGCTGCTCGCCGTTGCCGATCGGGAAGGGCACGTAGACGGCGGGGATGCCGAGGGCGGCGAACTCGCACACGGTCGCAGCGCCCGCGCGGGCCACGGCGAAGTCGGTGAGCGCGAAGGCCAGGTCCATCCGGTCGCAGTAGTCGAGCAGGCGGTAGTGCTCCACACCGGGGTCGGTCAGCTCGCCGCGTCCGCCCTGGATGTGCAGTACCTGCCAGCCGGCGGCGGTCAGCTCCCGGGCGCGGGCGACGATCGTCTCGTTGAGGCGCCGCGCGCCGAGCGAACCACCCGTGACGAGCAGGGTGGGGCGATCGGCGGACAGCCCGAACTCCGCCGCCGCGGGCGTGCGGGCGGCGGCACGGTCGAGCTCCTCGATCTCGACGCGCAGCGGCATGCCGACGAAGGTGGGATGCGGAAGCGGCGTCCCCTCGAAGGCCACGCCGACCCACGGCGTGTACCGCGCCCCCAGCCGGTTCGCGAGGCCCGGCCGGGCGTTCGCCTCGTGCAGCACGAGCGGAACCCGCTCGCGACGCGCAGCGGAGTAGGCCGGGGCTGCGGCATAGCCGCCGAACCCCACCACGACGTCGATCCCCCGGGAACGGATCAGCTCGCGCACCGTCCGGATCGAGCGCCGGTACTCCCCCGGGAAACGCAGGGCCGCGGCATTCGGGCGGCGCGGGAAGGGCAGCTTCGGGATGGTCGCCAGTTCGTAGCCGCGCTGGGGCACGAGCCGCGCCTCCAGACCCTCCGCCGTCCCGAGGACCAGCACCTCGGCGGCGGGGTCGTCGCGCCGCAGGCGGTCGGCGACGGCGAGCAGGGGGTTCACATGGCCGGCGGTGCCCCCGCCGGCGAGAAGGTAGCGCGTCATGCGCGCAGGCCCTCCGCATCCCGGCGCTGGGCGGCGAGGGAGTCACGGTGAGACTGGCGCGCGAACGACAGCACGATTCCGATGGCGGTCATGGAACTGATCATCGCAGTCCCACCTGCGGAGATCAGTGGGAGGGGGACGCCGAGAACCGGGATGACACCGAGCACCACCGCGATGTTGACGAACGCCTGACCGATCAGCCAGACCATGATGGCCGCCGTCGTCACCCGGGCGAACGGATCCGTGGACGAGTGGATGATGCGCAGGAAGACGATCGCGAGCATCACGAAGAGCAGCAGCACCACGACGGCCCCGATCAGGCCCAGCTCCTCGCCGATGATGGCGAAGATGAAGTCCGTGTCGGCGGCGGGGAGCCAGGACCACTTCGAGTGCGAATTGCCGAGACCCACGCCGAAGACGCCGCCGGACGCCAGCGCATAGAAGCCGTTGTTGATCTGCCAGTCGACATCCGGGTTGGCCGCGCTCGTCCCGCCGAACGCCGCGGCGATGCGGCCCAGACGGCTGGCGCTCGAGATCGCGACGAAGAAGGCAACGACGCCGACGGCCACCACCCCGGTGAACAGGTACCGCATCCGGACACCCGCGAAGAACAGGCCGCCGAGGACCAGCGCCGCCATGATCATCGTCGTGCCGAGGTCACCGCCCAGCGTCACCAGGGCGATCGCGCCGCCGGCGACCGGGACGACCGGGATGGCGACGTGCTTCCACTGGCCGAGCACCTCGCGCTTCCGTGCCAGCACGATCCCCAGCCAGACGACGAGCGCGAGTTTGATCGCCTCCGACGGCTGCACGGTCAGCGAGCCGATCTTGAGCCAGTTGCGGTTGCCGCCGATCTCCATCCCGAGCGGAGTGAGCAGGACGAGCACCTGCAGGAAGCAGGCCGCAGCGAGGAAGAACCAGATCGATCTGCGCCAGAACGCCCGCGGAAGCCGCGACACCACGAACATCAGCGGGAGGCCGACGAGCGCGTACGCGCCCTGCGACCAGAAGCGCGCGAAGAAGTTGTTGCTGTCGTTGTGCGACTCGACCGCCGACGACGACAGCACCATCACAAGGCCGAACACGACCATGAAGAGCGTGATGCCGAGCAGGAGGAAGTAGTTGGCCGACTCGGACGTCATCGCCCGGCCGAGCTGGATGCGCGTGGTCAGGGCACCGAGACGGCCCGCGCGGGACTCGGCCTCCTCAGCCCTGATGCGGGTCGGGACGCGAGGCGGACTCGTCATCTGCCTCACCTCCCAAGTACTCGTTGACCGCCGTCTGGAAGCGACGGCCGCGCTCCGCATAGTCGGCGAACTGGTCCATCGACGCCGCCGCCGGGGCGAGCAGAACCGTGTCGCCCTCGCGGGCGAGACCGCCGGCCAGCCGCACCGCCGCCGGCATGACCTCCTCAGTCTCGCGGGCCTCGACCTCCAGCACCGGAAGCTCCGGCGCGTGTCGCCGGAATGCAGCCATCAGGGGCTCGCGGTCCGCTCCGATGAGCACAGCGCCACGGAGGCGGCTCACGTGGGCGGCGACCAGCGCATCCACCTCGACGCCCTTCAGCAGGCCGCCCACCAGCCACACCACGGACGGGTAGGCGCGCAGCGATGCGTCCGCCGCGTGGGGGTTCGTCGCCTTGGAGTCGTCGACCCAGCTGACGCCCGCTTCGACCCGGACCAGCTCGATGCGGTGCGCATCCAGCCGGAACGCGGTCAGGACATCGCGGATCGTCTGCGGAGTGACGCCGTAGGAACGCGCGAGGGCGCTGGCGGCGAGGATGTTCGCGACCACGTGCGGCGCATCCAGCCCCGCCTCGTGGAGCTCGTCCAGGGTGGTCAGCTCGATGGCGGCGTTCACGCGGTCCTCCAGGAACGCGCGATCGCACAGGATGCCGTCCACGATCCCGAAGTCGCTCGGACCGGGAACATCCAGTCCGAAGCCGATGGCGCGCGCGCCCTCGACGACCTCCGCCTCCTCCACCATCCGCAGCGTGTTCGCGTCGGCCCGGTTGTAGACGCAGGCGACCTGCGTGTTGTCGTACACCTTGGCCTTCGCTGCGATGTACGCCTCAAGCGACCCATGCC
>NZ_JBNDHX010000064.1:0-22178 GCF_056755275.1 Leifsonia sp. HAY1-4F | reverse complement strand
CCAACCGTTCGGTGGAGCAGGTCAACAAGGACATCGACCGCGACAAGATCCTGTCCGCGGACGAGGCCCTCGAGTACGGCCTGATCGACCAGGTGCTCACCAGCCGCAAGCAGCTGCCGGCACTGGTCAAGTAGTAGCCTTCGCTGCATGGCGGAACGGGGCGGTCTCTTCGATGACCGCCCCGTTCGTCGTCTCTACGCCGACCCGGAGGCGGTCTTCGACCCGTCGGTCTGGCCGGCGTCGATCCCGGCCGTCGCCCAGTTGCTGCGCGAGGGCTTGGAACTGCCGCATGGCGACCTTCCTGGTGGGCGAGAACGGGAGCGGCAAGTCGACCATCATCGAGGGCATCGCGACCGCATACGGGATGCCGCCGGAGGGTGGCAGCACGAACGGGTCGCACGTCACGCGACCCAGCGAGTCGCCGCTCGGCGGCTGGCTGCGCACGGAACGCAGCCTCGGAACGCCCAAGTGGCGCTTCTTCCATGGGCTTCGACTGCCTGGACGAGCCGGAGGCGGCGCTCTCGTTCGGATCCACGCTGACGTGGCTCTCCGAGCTGAACGACATGGTGGGTCGCGGCACGCAGGTGCTGTGCGCGACGCACTCGCCGATCCTGGCCGCGCTGCCCGGAGCGCACATCCTGGAGCTGGGCGAGTGGGGGATGCGCGAGTCGCGGTGGGAGGACCTGGAGATCGTCACGCACTGGCGGTCGTTCCTGGACGCACCCGAGCGCTACTTCCGTCACCTGCTGTGACCTGGGCGCTGTAGGAACCGGACCGATCTGCTGCGAGCAGAATCGCCGCGTGAAGCAATTAGGCGCGAGGTGCGCGCCATTGTCGGCAGCGCGGGTTAGGCTCGACGGAACAGACACGACGAAGGTGGGGAGAGGGATGGCACGCATCGGGGAAAGCGCCGATCTGCTCAAGTGTTCCTTCTGCGGCAAGAGCCAGAAGCAGGTGCAGCAGCTGATCGCCGGTCCAGGCGTGTACATCTGCGACGAATGCGTCGAGCTCTGCAACGAGATCATCGAGGAGCGGCTCGCCGAGGCGGGCGAGGAGGCGTCGAGCGAGTTCGACCTTCCGAAGCCGAAGGAGATCTTCGGGTTCCTGGAGGAGTACGTCATCGGCCAGGAGGCGGCCAAGCGGGCTCTGGCTGTGGCGGTCTACAACCACTACAAGCGGGTGCGCGCCAAGCAGACGATCACGGCCGCCGATGCGATGGACGACGTCGAGATCGCGAAGTCCAACATCCTGCTGATCGGCCCGACCGGATGCGGCAAGACCTACCTCGCGCAGACGCTCGCCCGCCGGCTCAACGTGCCGTTCGCCGTGGCGGACGCTACTGCGTTGACGGAGGCCGGCTACGTCGGCGAAGACGTGGAGAACATCCTGCTGAAGCTCATCCAGGCCGCCGACTACGACGTCAAGCGGGCTGAGACCGGCATCATCTACATCGACGAGGTCGACAAGATCGCCCGCAAGGCCGAGAACCCGTCGATCACAAGGGATGTGTCCGGCGAGGGCGTGCAGCAGGCGCTGCTGAAGATCCTGGAGGGCACCGTCGCGTCGGTGCCGCCGCAGGGCGGGCGCAAGCATCCGCACCAGGAATTCATCCAGATCGACACCACGAACGTGCTCTTCATCGTGGCTGGCGCGTTCGCGGGCCTCGAAGAGATCATCTCCTCACGGGCAGGCAAGAAGGGCATCGGCTTCGGCGCCCCGCTGCACTCCAAGGGCGACGACATCAACCTCTTCAGCGAGGTCCTGCCGGAGGACCTGCACAAGTTCGGTCTGATCCCGGAGTTCATCGGCCGCCTCCCGGTCGTGACCACCGTGACCCCGCTCGACCAGGATGCGCTCATGCAGATCCTGACCGAGCCGAAGAACGCGCTGGTCCGGCAGTATCAGCGGATGTTCGAGCTCGACGGCGTGCAGCTCGAGTTCGAGCACGACGCTCTCGAGTCCATCGCCGACCTGGCCGTGCTTCGCAAGACGGGCGCCCGCGGGCTCCGCGCCATCATGGAGGAGGTGCTCGGCCCGATCATGTTCGAGGTGCCGTCCAGCTCCGAGGTGGCACGCGTGGTCGTGACGAAGGAGGCTGTGCTCGAGAACGCGGCGCCGACCATCGTCCCTCACCGTCCGCGTCGCGAGGAGAAGTCGGCCTGAGCAGCGGCGGTCTGCAGCTCAGCCGTTCAGGCCGCGGCGCTTGAGCAGCGGCTCGATGTCCGCATCCCGTCCGCGGAAGTCGCGGTACGCCTCGAGCGGGTCCTTGGAGCCTCCGACGCCGAGCAACCGCGAGCGGAAGCGGTCGCCGTTGGCCCTGGTCAGCCCACCGTTCTCACGGAACCATTCGACCGTGTCGGCGTCGAGCACCTCGCTCCAGATGTACGAGTAGTACCCGGCGTCGTATCCGCCGGAGAACGTGTGCGCGAAGTACGTGCTCGAGTAGCGCGGCGGCACGCCGGGATTGTCGAGGCCGGCGGTCGTCAGGGCGTCCGCCTCGAAGGCTGCGACATCGGTGACCGTGTCGTCGGCGGTGATGCGGTGCCAGGCCTGGTCGAGCAGGACAGCGGCGAGGTACTCGCTCGTCGCGAAGCCCTGGTTGAACGACTCCGAGGCGTGCAGCTTGTCGACCAGCTCCTGCGGCATCCGTTCGCCCGTCGTGTAGTGGACGGCGTAGTTCTCGAGGACCTCCGGCCACAGCATCCACATCTCGTTGACCTGGCTCGGGAACTCGACGAAGTCGCGGAAGACGTTCGTCCCCGCGAACTTCGGATACGTGACCCGTGCGAAGAGGCCGTGCAGCGCATGCCCGAACTCGTGGAAGAGCGTGTTCGTCTCGTCGTACGTGAGGAGTGTCGGCTCGCCGGCGCCGGGCTTCGGCACATTGAGGTTGTTGACGACGACGGTCGGCGTGTCGAGCAGAGCGGACTGCGCGACGAGGGGATTCATCCACGCGCCGCCGCGTTTCGAGTCGCGTGTGTAGAGGTCGAGGAGGTAGAGCCCCAGCTCCGACCCGTCCTCGTTGCGGACCTCGAACACCCGAGCCTCCGGGTGGTACGCGACGAGGTCGGGGCGCTCCGTGAAGCTGAGGCCGTAGAGGCGGTTCGCCGCGAAGAACACGCCGTCGTGCAGCACGCGTTCGGCTTCGAAGTAGGGGCGCATCGCTGCCAGGTCGACGTCGTACTTCTCGGCGCGGACCTTACCGGTGAGGTACGCCCAGTCCCAGGCGCGGACCGCGTCCGCCTCGCCGTCGCCGTCGTCCAGCTGCCGCTGCAGGTCGGCCTGTTCAGCGGCGGCGTTGCGGGCGGCCGCCGGCGCGAGCCGTCCGAGCATGTCCGCGACGGCCTCCGGCGTGCGGGCGGTCTCATCGGCGGTGACGTAGGCGGCGTGCGTGTCGAAGCCGAGCAGGCGGGCGCGCTCGGCGCGAAGCCGGGTGATCTCGAGCACGAGGTCGCGGTTGTCATGGTCTCCGCCGCGAATCCCTCGGGCACGGGAGGCGCTCATGATGCGTTCACGCGCCTCCCGCCGGGTGAGGTCGGCGAGCCACGGGTGGCCGGTGGGCAGCACGAGGGTGACCACGTATTTTCCGTCGAGTCCGCGATCGGCGGCCGCCTGGGCCGCGGCGGAGAGCTCGCCTTCGCCCAGACCGGCCAGCTCGTCCGCGGTATCGAACACGACGGCGAGGTCGTTGGTGTCGGCGAGGAGGTTCTTCTCGAAGCGCGTGGTGAGCGTGGACAGGCGCTGGTTGTACGCGCGCAACCGCTCCTTGTCCGCATCGTCGAGCCCGGCGCCGGCGAGCGTGAACTCGGTGTGATACCGCTCGACGAGGTAGCGCGACTCCGCGTCGAGGCCCAGGTCGTCGAGGCGCTCGTGAAGCGACGCGATGCGCGCGTACAGCGCCGGATTCAGGCGGATGGCGTCGTGGTGCGCGGAGAGGAGCGGAGCGATCTCCTCCTCCAGCTCGTTCGTGAAGTCCGTGCTGTCCGAGGAGCTCTTGTTGAAGAAGACCTCCGCCACCCGGTTGAGCGTCTGACCCGACCGCTCGAGGGGGAGCATCGTGTTCTCGAACGTGACGGGCTCGTCGGAGGCGACGATCGCTTCGATCTCGGCCAACTGCTCCTGGAAGCCCTGCTCGAAGGCCGGGCGATAGTGCTCATCCCGGATCTCCGCGAAAGGAGGCAGCTGGTAGGGGAGCGTGCTCGGCGAGAAGAAGGGATTCGCGGTGTCGGCCATCTGCTCAGCCTAGACAACCCGAGTGGCCGGGCAAGGGAAGCATACAAAGCAATCATTGCAAAGAAAAGACTGCAAAGAACAGGTTGCAAAGAACCCTTGGCATTGCTAACCTGAGGGCATGACAAACGAGGAAGCGCCCGTCGATCCGAGCGCCGCGGAAGCGCGGGCGCCCTGGCAGAATGCCCTCGACCTGACTGCTCTCCGCGCCCTAGCGCACCCGCTCCGGGTGGAGATCATGAACGAACTCTCGGACTTCGGTCCGGCGACCGCCAGCATGCTGGCCGAACGGCTGGGGGAGTCGAGCGGGGCGACGAGCTACCACCTGCGTCAGCTGGCCAAGCACGACATCATCGTGGAGGACACGGAGCGCGGCTCGGGACGCGAGCGCTGGTGGCGGATGGCTCCGGGCGGCGTCACCATCGGCTCGCCGGAGACGCTCGGCACTCCCGCGGGCCGAGAAGCGAACGAGTTGATCTCGCTCGGCTGGCAGCAGAACAACGAACGTCGGCTCGCGACCTTCCTGCGGCGCGGACTCGACACCTTCGGCTTCGAATGGATGGAGGCGAGCACGCTCTCCACCTCGCATCTGGAGGTCACGCGCGAGCAGCTGGCGGAGTTGGGGCGTGAGTACTACGCGCTCCAGGAGCGGTTGAAGGAGAAGTGGAAGGCGGCCACCGACAGCGGCGCGAAGGACGCCGGCGCAGCGACTCGGGCCGCGGTCGACGAGCGGGGCGAGCGGGGCGAGCGCAAGCGCGTCCAGATCCAGTTCAACGCCTTCCCCCTGGTGGAGCAGGAGGACCGCTGATGGCCGCGGCGGCGACTCCACTGGGCGCAGGTTTCGCCCGGCTGTGGACCGCTGCGATCGCCAGCAACCTCGCGGACGGTCTCGGCCGCACGGCCGTCCCGCTGATCGCGACGACGCTCACCCGCGACCCGGCGCTCATCGCCGGCGTGAGCGCGGTGACGTTCCTGCCATGGCTGCTCTTCGGCATCCCCGCGGGAATGCTCCTCGACCGTGTCGACCGCCGGATCGCGATGGCTGTGGCGAACTCGCTGCGCTTCGCCGTCGCCGCCGTGCTCGCGGTGCTGATCTCGACCGGCACTCTGACCATCTGGCTGCTCTACGGCTGCGTGCTGGCCTTCGGGCTGGGGGAGACGGTCTTCGACAACGCGACGTCTACGGTCGTCCCCGCACTCGTCTCCCGCGACCAGCTGGACCGCGCGAACGGGAGGATGCAGTCGGCTGAGATCACCATCCAGAATTTCATCGCCACTCCGATCGCGGGATTCCTGTTCGCCGTGGCGATCGTGCTCCCGATCTGGCTGACCGGCGCCGGCTTCCTGGTGGCCGGGATGCTGGCGTTGAGCATCCCGGTCGCCGCCGCGCACGCTCACCAGCCGGACCGAGTGGAGGGGATGCTCGGCACCAGGCCGTCGCTTCCCGCGGTCATCGGCTTCCTCTGGCAGCAGCGCTTCCTGCGCTGGATGATCGTGCTCACCTCGACCACGGCGTCCGCGCTCGCGTTCGCGCAGGGGAGCGTCGTCCTGCTCCTGCTGCAGACGTTCGCCGTCCCCGCGGCACTGATCGGTGTCGTGACCGCTGCGGTGGGGGTGGGCGCGCTGGCGGGCGCGCTCGTCTCCAGTCGCTTCGTCGCGCGTTTCGGCCGCGGCCCCGTGATGTTCTGGTCGATCCTGGTCAGCGGCCTGGGCATCCTCGGGGTAGGGCTCAGCACTAACGTGTGGGCCGCGATCGCCGCCTACGCCGTCGGCGCGTTCGGGGTCGCCGTCTGGAATGTGCCCTGGGGCGCCCTCCGGCAGGCCGTCATCCCGAACGCCATGCTCGGCAGAGCCCTCGGCATCGTCCGCACCATCGGCTGGGGGATGACTCCCATCGCCACCGTCCTCGGCGGCTTCGTCGCCCGCATCGACCTCCGGCTGCCGTTCGTCATCGGCGGCGGCCTCGTGGTCGTTCTCGCGCTCGTCGCGTCCCGTCTGATCCTGTCGGCGTCCGCTCAGGTGCCGGCTGCCGAACCCATCCCGGAAGGACAACCGTCATGACTGCGGTCCCGGTCTCCGTCTATCGTCCCCTGACCCGCCGTTTCGCCCTGCGCCTCGGACGTGCGCTCATCGCCTGGGGCGTGCGTCCCTTCGACGCGGTGGCGTACGCCGAGCGGGTCGCGCGCGTCGAGCGGACACGGGATGCTGCTATCCGCGCATGCCCGCAGCTGCGGCTCTGACGCAGCGCGTCGACCCGCGCGCTATGCCTCGTCCACGTCGTAGTCCGACGTGTCGACCTCGACCGGCTGCGTGATGGTCGCCGAGTCCTCCTGCGGGTTGTAGTGGATCTCGGTGCCGTCGTCGAGCGTGACGACCGGCTTCGCCTCGAGCCAGGTGAGCGTCCAGTTCCAGCCGGTGGTCTCGACGTCCGTGGCCACGAGCTCCTCCTCGACCGTCTGCACGGCGAAGGCGACGACCTCGGGCAGGGAGGCGGGGGCCTGTCCGCCGACGGCCCAGCGGGTTCCGAGCTGCATCAGCCGCGTCCCGCCGTCGTGTGGGCCGCTTCCGCGTCCCCGGTCTCGGACTGCCCGCCTGAGGAGTCGGCGCTCTCCGCCGGTTCGCCGCCCTGTCCGCTCGCGCGGGCCTTCGTCAGGTCGATCTCGTAGGTGACCCACGATGTACGGCTCGCGACGTCGTCGTAGAGCTTCTGCGCCGTTGTATTGTCCTGCGCGGTGATCCATTGGACCACCCCGAGTCCCCGCTCCTCGGCGAGCGATCGTGCCTTCTGGATGAGCGCGGCGCCCACGCCCCGGCCCCGCTCCTCGTCGACCACGAACAGGTCGTCCACGAACAGGCCTCGGTCGCCCTCAAGCGGGCGCGCGAACTCCCGCACGTGGGCGAGACCGAGCACGCGTTCGCCGTCGGCGGCCACGTAGCCACTCTCCTCGTGATCGGCGTCCGTGAGCCAGGACCACAGCAGAAGTGCTTTCTGGTCGGTCAGCTGGGTGTTATAGAACTCGGCATACTTCGCGTAGACATCGAGCCAGGCGAAGAAATCGCCGTCCCTGACCGGTCGAACCTCGATCGACATGGATTCCTCCGTTCGCATGGGCGCGCCCGGTTGTGAATCCGGTGCGTGCTCCGACCATATAACGGTCAGGTTCAGGGGACGAGATCGTATGTGACCCAGCTTGTCTTCTCAGCGAACCTGTCGTAAAGGCGCCGCGCTGTCGCATTGTCCTTCGCCGTGATCCAGCGCACGACCGACAGGCCGCGATCCTTGGCGGCCTCGCGCAGCGCATCCAGCAGTGCCGAGCCGGCTCCCGCGCCCCGTGCACCGGGCGCCACGAATAGGTCGTCGAGGTACAGACCTTTGCTCCCGTCGAGGGGACGGGCGAACTCGCGCACGTGCGCCAGCCCGATGGGCAGGCCCTCCTCGTCGACGGCGAAGTACGCCTCCAACTCGTTCCCGGAGTCGGAGATCCAGCTCCAGACCAGGAGCGCCTTCTCGTCCGTCACGGGATTTTCGTAGAAGTCGCCGTAACCCGCGTAGAGGTCGAGCCAGGTGAAGAACTCGTTGTCCTGCACCGGTCTGACGGTCACCGTCATCGTTCCTCCTCGCTCGGGGCCGTGGCCAGCACGATATCGGTGACCACCAGCTCATCGGCGGAGGCGAACCGCAGGTCGTCGATTCTGCCCACCGAGCGGAGATCGCCCGCTGCGGCCTCGACGGCCGCGATCTCGGCAGGAGGTCCGGCGATGACGGCCGAATCGACCGGCGTGCGCTGCGATGCCTTCGCCGCGGTCTTGGCACCACGGATCCCGGTCAGAGCCCGGCCCACGATCGCAAGGACCTCGCGGTCGGAACTCCACTCCTGCGCCGTTTCGGTCGCGTGCGGCCAGGCGGCGACGTGGACGGATCCCTCCTGGAACCAGCTCCACGCCTCCTCCGCCGCGAACGGCAGCACCGGCGCGAGCAGCCGCAGGAAGGCCGACAGGGCGATGCGGAGGGCGACGAGGGCCGAGACCTGCTCGGCGCTCGCCTCGCCGTACGCACGCTCCTTCACGAGCTCGAGATAGTCGTCGCAGAACGTCCAGAAGAACGTCTCGGTGATCTCCAGCGCCCGCGCGTGGTCGTAGCCCTCGAGCGCGGCCGTCGCGTCGGCGACCACACCGGCGAGGTTCTGGAGCATGCTGCGGTCGAGCGGGCTGGTCACCTGATCGAGGTCGAGCGAGGCGGGCTCGTCGAATCCGAGGATGAACTTGGCCGCGTTGAGCAGCTTGATCGCGAGCCGGCGCCCGATCTTGATCTGGGTCGGATTCTGCGGATCGAACGACGCGTCGGTGCCGAGGCGGCTGGACGCGGCCCAGTAGCGCACCGCGTCGGATCCGTGCCGCTCCAGGATGTCGGCGGGCGTGACCACGTTGCCCTTGGACTTCGACATCTTCTTGCGGTCCGGGTCGACGATGAAGCCGGAGAGGGCGGCGTTGCGCCAGGGTGCGACATCCGCCTCCAGCTTCGCGCGCAGCAACGTCGAGAACAGCCAGGTCCGGATGATGTCCTGGCCCTGAGGACGCAGATCGAAGGGGAACACGACGTCGAACAGCTCGTCGTCGGTCCCGTTCGGGCCGCGCTTCCAGCCTCCCGCGAGCTGCGGCGTGAGCGAGGACGTCATCCAGGTGTCCATCACGTCGTGCTCGCCGATGAAGCCACCGGCCTGGCCGCGCTGCGCCTCGTCGAAGCCGGGCGCAGTGTCCGAGGACGGGTCGACCGGGAGCTGGTCCTCGGTCGGCAGGATCGGCTGGTCGAAGACCGGATTTCCCTCGGCGTCCAACGGGTACCAGATCGGGATGGGCACGCCGAAGAAGCGCTGGCGCGAGATCAGCCAGTCGCCGGTGAGGCCGTTCACCCAGTTCTCGTAGCGAATCCGCATGAAGTCGGGGTGCCAGTCGATCTCGCGGCCGAGCTCGATCAGCCGCTGCCGCAGCTCCTCGTCGCGCGCGCCGTTCTTCACGTACCACTGGCGGGTCGAGACGATCTCGAGCGGGCGGTCGCCCTTCTCGAAGAACTTCACCGGGTGCTGGATGGGCTTGGGCTCGCCGACGAGATCGCCGGAGGCGCGCAGCAGCTCGACGACCGCCTGCTTGGCCGAGAACACCGTCTTGCCGGCGAGCTCCGCGTAGGCCGTCCTGCCGGCCTCCGTCGTGACCGCCTCGGGCGGCTCCGGGAGGATGCGGCCGTCGAAGCCGATGATCGTCCGGTTGGGCAGGTCGAGCTCCCGCCACCAGGTCACGTCGGTGATGTCGCCGAACGTGCAGATCATGGCGATGCCCGATCCCTTGTCCGGCTGGGCCAGGTGGTGGGCGACGACCGGCACCTCCACGTCGAACAGGGGGGTGCGCACGGTCGTCCCGAACAGGGGCTGGTAGCGCTCGTCGTCGGGATGCGCGACCAGCGCGACGCAGGCGGGAAGCAGCTCCGGCCGGGTCGTCTCGATGAAGACGGGACCGGCGGGGCCGTGGAAGGTCACCCGGTGGTAGGCGCTCGGCTGTTCGCGGTCCTCCAGCTCGGCCTGCGCGACGGCCGTGCGGAACGTGATGTCCCACAGCGTCGGCGCCAGCGCCTGGTAGGCCTCCCCGCGCTCGATGTTGCGCAGGAACGCGAGCTGCGAGACGCGCAGCGAGTCGTGGCCGATGGTCCGGTAGGTCTGCGACCAGTCGACCGACAGGCCGAGCATGCGCCAGAGCGCCTCGAACTGCTTCTCGTCCTCGACCGTCAGCCGCTCGCACAGTTCGATGAAGTTGCGGCGCGAGATCGGCTTCTGGTCGGCGGCCTTCGTGCTCTTGTTGTCTCCGCCTTCGAAGGGAGCGACGAAGTCCGGGTCATAGGGGAGCGACGGGTCGCAGCGGACGCCGTAGTAGTTCTGGACGCGCCGCTCGGTCGGCAGCCCGTTGTCGTCCCAGCCCATCGGGTAGAACACCTTCTGGCCGCGCATGCGGTGGAATCGCGCCACGACATCCGTGTGCGTGTAGCTGAAGACGTGGCCGATGTGGAGCGACCCCGAAGCGGTCGGCGGCGGAGTGTCGATCGAGTAGACCCCGTCGCGGCCGGCTGCGAGCGCCGCATCCCGGTCGAACCGGAACGTGCCGTCGGCCTGCCAGCGCTCACCCCACTTCGACTCCAGTCCCTCCAGTGCGGGCTTGTCGGGTACGCTGTGCGCGCTCATGAGGGTCCTCCGAGTCGATATGTACGGCACCGTGTCCACGGGGTGCCTGAGTGTGGGATCCCGTCAAGCGTACCGAAAGCGCTCACACCTCGTCGACGATGGGCTTCCTCCGGGCGGCGTACAGGGCGGCGACCAGGGTGATCGCGGACATGACCGCGAGCACGATGCCAGGGTGCCACCAGGCGTTGCCGGTGGCCTGGCCGAACACCTGGGTGAGCGCAGGCACGAACGAGGTCAGCAGCGCCGCGATGCTGTACGCGACCGACAGGCCGCTGTAGCGGACCTCGCTCGGGAACAGGTCGGACATCAGCCCGCCGAGCCCCGCCCATGAGAGCGTCGGCAGGATGCCGCCGACGATCATGCTGCCGACGAGGATGCCGAAGGTCGCATACTGCAGCAGGAAGTACATCGGGAACGCGACGATCAGCGTCCCGATCGCGCCGATGGCGACGACCCGCGCGGACCCGATCCGGTTGGCCCACAGCCCGAACAGCGGGATGGTCACCAGCTGGAGCAGCCCGCCGATGGTGGTCGCGACGAGGAGGTCCTGGTAGGGGAACTTCAGCACCGCCGTGCCGTAGCCGACCATGTAGGTGTTCATCAGGGAGTAGGAGCCGATTCCGAGGATGGCCGCGCCGATCCCGATCACGAACCCGGCCGGAGCCTTCACGAACACATCGAGGATCGGGAAGCGGTCGCGCGTCCCCGTCTCCAGCAGCTTGCGGAACACCGGGGTCTCGTCGATCGACCAGCGCAGGTAGAGAGAGACGAGCAGCAGCGGGAACGCCGTGAGGAACGGGATCCGCCATCCCCACGACGCGAGGTCGGCCGACGACATGCTCAGGGTCAGCACGATGAACACGACGGCGCTCAGGATGGAGCCGACCGGCGAGCCGAGCTGGGGGAGCGCCGCGTAGAAACCGCGACGCTTCGGGTTGGCGTACTCCGTGGCGAGGAGGATGGAGCCGCCCCACTCGCCGCCGACCGAGAAGCCCTGCACCAGACGCAGCAGCACGATCGCGATCGCGCCGAACCATCCGGCCGCCGCATACGTCGGCAGCACGCCCACCAGTCCCGTACTGATGCCCATGAGCAGGATGGTGATCAGCAGGGTCGGGCGGCGTCCGATCCGGTCGCCCAGGTTCCCGAACACGATCGCGCCGATCGGCCGGATGACGAAGCCGGCGGCGATGGCCAGGAAGCCCGCGAGCGCGCCCCCGAACGAACCGAGCGGGGTGAAGAACAGCGGGCCGACGAAGAACGCGGCGAAGTACGCGTAGAGGTAGAAGTCGTACGACTCGAGCGCCGTTCCGACGAACGATGCGATGGTGACGCGGCGGGCGGTCCCCGGGGTGATCCCCGGGCGGTCGGTCTCGCTGCGGACGGGGCTGGTGGTGGTAGTCACAGGTGTCCTTCGGAACGGATTAATATGTGGACCGGGTCCAATAATTGCACGAGGGGGGAACGCAGGATGGCTCTCCCGCATTCCACGCGACCGTCCGGCTCCGGTCGTCCGCGCTCGTCCTCGCGCGGCATGATCGCCGAGGCGGCCGCCGAACTGTTCCTCGAGCAGACCTACGCCCGCACCACCGTCGACGACATCGCGCGCCGCGCCGGCGTCAGCCGGGCCACCTTCTTCAACTACTTCGCCGCCAAGAGCGACCTCCTCTGGCTGGAGGTGGATGAGGCGCTCACCGCTTTCGACGCGACCGCCGCCGACGTCGACCCGGCGCTCCCGCCGATGGATGCGGTGCTCGAGGCGATCACGCGGCTCGCCGATTCCTTCGGTCCAGGACGCCTTCCGCTCGCCGTCACCCAGGTCGAGCTCATGGGGACCGACGCGGAGCTGCAGGCCTCGGCGCTGCCGCGTTTTCTCGGGCTGGTGCGCAGCCTCCAATCGTTCCTCGCCGCGCGCACGGGTGCGTCGGCGGACGCTCTGCTCCCGCGTGCTGCGGCCACGGCCGTCGTCGGCGCCGCCGTCTCCGCTGCCGCCGCGTGGGCGCGGGCGGGCGTTCGCCGCGGTCCGCTCACCCCGCTCGTCCGGGCCGCCGTCGCGCCGGTCTGCGCCGGCTACGCCGACCTCCTCGCCTGACGGCTCCTCGCGTCGCAACTGCTGCCTTTCGTCACGACTGCGGCTGCGCGAGCACCCGCAGTCGTGACGAACCACCGCATTCGCTCGCGAACGGGACGGGCGAGCCCCGAACCCGGTACGATGGACGCACAGACACTGACCCGGCCATCACCGGCGAGTCTTCGGAAGAACGGCCGTCGCGCAAGCGGCGCTCACTAGAACCGAACGGGTCCGGCCCGTCACAGCCGAAGAATGAGAGGCTCCGTCCGGCACCGGCGGCGGGTGGGGCAAGCGGGGTGGTACCGCGACGGGCGTGCGAACGTCCGGCGTCCTCGTGCAGCACGAGAACCTGCCAGGAGTGAGATGCCGTACCCCAAGTCCGCCGCGGACGATGAGTCGCAGCGCCCCGACGTCAGCGCGAGCCCGGTCTTCCCCGAGATCGAGACCGACGTCCTGAAGTTCTGGGACCAGGACGGGACCTTCCGCGCCTCCATCGACAACCGGCACGACGCCGAGGAGTGGGTCTTCTACGACGGCCCTCCCTTCGCCAACGGCCTGCCGCACTACGGTCACCTGCTGACCGGCTACGCGAAGGACGTCTTCCCGCGCTTCCAGACGATGCGCGGCAAGAAGGTGGAACGCCGCTTCGGATGGGACACCCACGGTCTCCCCGCCGAGCTGGAGGCGGAGCGGCAGCTGGGCATCACCGACAAGAGCCAGATCGAGGAGATGGGGCTCGCCGCCTTCAACCAGGCCGCGAAGGACTCCGTGCTGCACTACACCCGGGAGTGGCGCGAGTACGTCACCCGCCAGGCGCGCTGGGTCGACTTCGACAACGACTACAAGACGCTCGACGCCACCTACATGGAGTCGGTCATCTGGGCGTTCAAGCAGCTGCACGAGAAGGGTCTCGCGTACGAGGGCTACCGCGTGCTCCCGTACTGCTGGCGCGACCAGACCCCGCTGTCCAACCACGAGCTGCGGATGGACGACGACGTATACAAGATGCGGCAGGACCAGACGGTCACCGTGACCTTCCCGCTGGTCGGCGCCAAGGCGGAGTCCCTGGGCCTCACCGGCGTCCGTGCTCTCGCCTGGACCACCACGCCCTGGACCTTGCCGACGAACCTCGCCCTCGCCGTCGGTCCCGACATCGAGTACGCGGTCGTCCCGTCGGGGCCGAACGGCGCCGCCGACTCGTACGGCGAGCCCGACCAGCAGGTGCTGAGCGGGCGCTACCTTCTGGCGACCAGCCTGGTCGGCAACTACGCCAAGGACCTCGGCTACGAGTCGCCCGCCGACGCTCTGGCCGCCGTCTCCGGCACGGTCCGCGGCGCTGAGCTCGAGGGCGTCGAGTACGACCGCCTCTGGGACTTCTACGCCGACACCGAGAAGTGGGGCACCCAGAACGCCTGGCGCATCCTCGTCGACGACTACGTCACCGTCGAGGACGGTACGGGCATCGTCCACCAGGCGCCCGCCTACGGCGAGGACGACCAGCGCGTCACCGAGAAGGCCGGCATCCCGGTCATCATCTCGGTCGACGACGGCGGCCGGTTCCTGCCGGACGTCGCGGAGGTCGCCGGCCTGCAGGTCTTCGACGCCAACAAGCCCCTCACCCGGATGCTGAAGGAGGAGGGCCGACTGCTTCGCCAGGCGAGCTACGAGCACTCGTACCCGCACTGCTGGCGCTGCCGCAATCCACTCATCTACAAGGCGGTGTCGAGCTGGTTCGTGCGCGTCACAGACTTCCGCGACCGGATGGGCGAGCTCAACCAGCAGATCACCTGGGTGCCCGAGAACGTCAAGGACGGCCAGTTCGGCAAGTGGCTGGCCGGCGCCCGCGACTGGTCGGTGTCGCGGAACCGCTACTTCGGGTCGCCCATCCCCGTGTGGAAGAGTGACGACCCGGCGTACCCGCGAGTGGATGTGTACGGGTCGCTTGCGGAGCTGGAGCGCGACTTCGGCCGCCTGCCGCTCAACGCGGCGGGCGAGCCGGATCTGCACAGGCCGTTCATCGACGACCTGACCCGCCCGAACCCGGACGACCCGACCGGCCGCTCGACCATGCGCCGCATCCCGGACGTGCTGGACGTGTGGTTCGACTCCGGGTCGATGCCGTTCGCCCAGGTGCACTACCCGTTCGAGAACCGGGACTGGTTCGACAGCCACAACCCGGCGGACTTCATCGTCGAGTACATCGGGCAGACCCGCGGCTGGTTCTACCTGTTGCACACGCTCGCGACCGCGCTGTTCGACCGTCCGGCGTTCAAGAACGTCATCAGCCACGGCATCGTGCTCGGCAGCGACGGGCAGAAGATGTCGAAGTCGCTGCGCAACTATCCGGACGTGAACGAGGTCTTCGACCGCGACGGGTCGGATGCGATGCGCTGGTTCCTGATGTCCAGTCCCGTGCTGCGCGGCGGCAACCTCGTCGTCACCGAGGAGGGCATCCGCGAAGGGGTCCGTCAGGTCCTGCTCCCGCTGTGGAACACGTGGTACTTCTTCTCCCTGTACGCCAACGCGACGGGCTACGACGCCAAGCGGTCCACGGCATCCAGGGATGTGCTCGACCGCTACCTGCTCGCCAAGACGCGCGATCTGGTGGAGGCCGTCACCGCCGATCTGGACGCGCTGGACTCGACCCTCGCCGCCGCCAAGCTGCGCGACTTCGCCGACGTGCTCACCAACTGGTACGTGCGGCGCTCGCGCGACCGGTTCTGGGCCGGCGTCGACGAGTCGGGAGCGGGGTCGGAGGCGTTCGACACGCTCTACACGGTCCTGGAGACGTTCACACGCGTCGCCGCGCCCCTCCTCCCGCTCGTGAGCGAGCGGATCTGGAAGGACCTCACCGGCGGCCGCAGCGTGCACCTCACCGACTGGCCGGAGGCGGACGAGTTCCCGGCGGACGACGCCCTGGCGGATGCGATGGACCGCATCCGCGCGATCAGTTCGACCGCGCTGTCCCTGCGCAAGCAGGCCGGCCGGCGCGTGCGTCTTCCGCTCGCGTCGCTGACCGTCGTGGCGGCCAACGCCGAGGCGCTGCGTCCGTTCGAGGGCATCCTGCGCGACGAGCTCAACGTCAAGTCCGTGGAGCTCGTGGAGCTGCAGGACGACAGCGCCGCCCGCTACGGCATCACGAGCAGGCTGACGGTCAATGCGCGCGCAGCAGGCCCGCGCCTCGGCAAGCAGGTGCAGCAGGTCATCCAGGCCGCCCGGGCGGGCGACTGGACGGAGATCGACGGCCTCGTGACGGTCGGCGGCATCGAGCTGGCGGAGGGGGAGTACGACCTCGTCCTGGAGACGGCGTCCGGCGGCGACGGCACCGCGGCTCTTGCGCTACTCGCCGGTGGCGGCTTCGTCCTGCTCGACACCGCGACCACACCGGAGCTGGAGGCGGAAGGGCTCGCGCGGGACATCATCCGTGCCGTGCAGGACACGCGGAAGGCAGCCGGGCTGGACGTGAGCGACCGCATCCGCCTCGACCTGGCCTTCGAGCACGAGGACGATGCGCGCGCGCTCGACCTCGCCGTCGATGTCGACATCGCGGCGGAGACGCTGGCCCTGGCGGTGCAGCTGTCGGCCGCCGAATCGTCCTCCGACGGCGCGTCCGACGACGGCGCGACGTTCGAGCAGCGGTTCGGGGCAGGCCAATTCGCCAACGCCGGTGCCTTCACCGTCGGCGTGACCAAACTGTCATGAGGCTGAGCATGAGGATTCTGGAGGAGAAGCGGTGACCGACGAGGGAGACTTCCGAGAGCGCGCCGAGGCCGTGTACCAGGCTCTGCTGGCGCGCGTCGGCGAAGGCGCGCCCGAGCGACGGCTGGATGCCACGCGCCGCGCCGTCGAACTGCTGGGCGATCCGCAGCGCGCATACCCGATCATCCACATCACCGGGACGAACGGGAAGACGTCGACGAGCCGCATCGCCGAGAGCCTGCTGCGGGCCTACGGGCTCCGCACGGGCCTGCTGACGAGCCCGCACCTCGTGCGCTTCAACGAGCGCATCATGATCGACGGCGAGCCGATCGACGACGAGTCGCTGGTGCGCAACTGGGAGGACATCACCCCGTACCTCGACATCGTGGATGCTGAGCTCACGGACGCGGGCAAGGCGCCGCTGACGTTCTTCGAGGCCCTGACCGCGCTGGCATACGCCGCCTTCGCAGATGCTCCCGTGGATGTCGCGGTGATCGAGGTCGGCATGGGCGGCGAGTGGGACTCCACCAACGTCGGCGACGGCCAGGTAGCTGTGTTCACGCCGATCGCTCTGGACCACACCAAGGCGCTCGGCGACACGGTCGAAGCGATCGCCCGCACCAAGTCGGGCATCGTGAAGCCGTCCGCCGACGTCGTCTCGTCGGCCCAGGCTCCCGAGGCCGACCGGGTGCTGCGCGAAGCGGCCGCACTGACCGAGTCCACGTTCTCGGAGCAGCCGCGCGACTTCGACGTCGCATCCACCCGGGTCGCTGTCGGCGGGCAGCTCGTGACCGTGCGCGGTCGTGCCGCGACCTACGAGGACGTCTTCCTGCCGCTGTACGGCGACCACCAGGCGCAGAACGCCGCAGTCGCGGTCGCTGCGGTCGAGACCTTCCTCGGCCGCGGGACGCAGCCCCTGAAAGCAGACCTGGTCGAGGAGGGGTTCGCGACAGCAACCTCGCCCGGCCGGCTGCAGCTGATCGGCATCGAGCCCAGCATCCTCGTGGATGCGGCCCACAACCCGGCGGGCGCAGAGACCCTCGCCGAGGCGCTCCGCAGCTATTTCGACTTCGACGAGATCACGTTCGTCCTCGGCATCCTGGCCGACAAGGATGCGCGCGGCGTCGTCCGTGCGCTGGCTCCCGTGGCGACGCAGTTCTTCGTCACCCAGCCCGCCTCCGATCGCGCGCGGGACGCCGAGGAACTCGGCGACCTCGTGCGCGAAGAGGTCGGCGACGAGGCGACCATCGTCTACGCCGACGCGATCGACGCCCTCGAGTCCGCCCGCGACTGGGCGGGCGAGGAAGGCCGGCGCGCGGTGGTGGTCGCGGGCAGCATCGTGCTCGTCGGCCAGGCCATGGCCTACGCCGAGGAGCAGGAGTGGAAGAAGGCGGCGTCGTGACGGACGCTCCCGCATCCGGGCGCCCTCCACGCTCTCAGCGGCGTCAGCGGTCGCTCCGCGAACTGCTCGGCTCCATCGTCCTCGGCTTCGAGCTGCTCGTCGTCTTCCTCGGAGCGCTCGTCCTCTTCGGACTGCACTCGCTGCCCGCCGCAGTGGCTCTCGGCGGGGGAGCGGCGCTCATCGTGCTTACTATCGTCGCGATCGGACTGCTCAGGAACACGGCCGGCGTGGTGCTGGGATGGGTCATCCAGCTGATCGTCGTGGCGGCCGGACTCCTCGTCCCCGCCTTCTTCATCGTCGGCGCGATCTTCACCGCCATGTGGGCGTACTGCATGATCGCCGCCGCGCGCATCGACCGAAACAACAGGGCCGCTCCGGCGGCCGACAACGGAACGGAGAACCCATGACCAGTGCCGTCGAAGAGACCCTCGTGCTCATCAAGCCGGACGGAGTCGCCCGCAATCTCACGGGTGAGATCCTGCGCCGCATCGAGGCGAAGGGCTACTCGCTCGTCGACATCCGGATGCTGCAGGCCGACCGCGAACTCCTCGCGCACCACTACGCCGAGCACGAGGGCAAGCCGTTCTACGAGCCGCTGGTCGAGTTCATGGAGTCCGGCCCGATCGTCGCCATCCGCCTCGCGGGCAACCGCGTGATCGAGGGCTTCCGCTCGCTCGCCGGAGCCACCGATCCGACCACCGCGCTGCCGGGCACCATCCGTGGCGACCTCGCGCGCGACTGGGGCCTCAAGGTGCAGCAGAACCTCGTGCACGGCTCCGACTCGCCCGAGTCCGCCGCCCGCGAGCTCACCCTCTGGTTCGGCTGACCCCTCCGTCGTCCGTCGCCCCCACCCCGCCACATTCGTCACGAATGTGCACGTGGCGCGAGCGCAGGGCGACATTCGTCACGAATGTGCACCTAGCGCGAGCGCAGGGCGACATTCGTCACGAATCGCGGGCGGGTCAGACGAAGGCGCGGTGGATCCAGTCCAGCTGGATCTGCGCCAGCACGGCGACGATCGCGTACGAGACGACCGTGATGAGCGGCACCCAGCCGTACAGCGTGCGCGCCACTCGGCGCGCACGCTCCGGGAGGCGGATGTTGCCCTCCTTGAGGTTGTAGAGCGTCACCGCCCAGAAAGTCGGGATGGTCACGGTCCAGGTGACCATGCACCAGGGGCACAGCACGTTCAGCACGGTGATCGATTCCGTGATCAGGAAGATCACCAGCACCAGCGCGAGCAGCACGCCCACGTTGAACGTGATCCAGTACCAGCGGGCGAAGGGCGCCCGGACGGCCAGCAGGCCGACGCCGACGGCGACCGTGGCGGTCCAGCCTCCCAGCCCGATGAGGGGATTGGGGAAGCCGAGCAGATCGCCCTGCCACGAGTTCAGGTTCTTCGCGCATCCCACCAGGACATTGAAGTTGCACGACAGCTGCGCGTTCGGATCCTGCAGCAGATGGATCTTGTCGAGCGTGAGCGCGAAGGCGGCCGCGAACCCGATCAGTCCGGCAACGATGAGGAATACGGCGAGAGCGGTCGGGCGGCGGTACGCGGCCTCGGCAGGGCTGGCTGACACCCTCGGATTATGGCATGACGCCTGCGTGTCGCCCTGGGAACGGACCCGAGTCGTCCTCGGCGCGTGCGATAATCGTTGGAGCAGTCGTTGCGGCCGAGGCCGGAAACAGCGACAGAAGGCTTGAGGGCGCCCAGAGCGCCCGTTGAAATGCCGGCCGTGGAGGCCGGTGGTGACCATGAGCCGGATGCAGGCCGCGCCACGAGCCCGGAGGCATCCGAACAGGATTGAGGGGGGCGCCGCACGCGCCGCCTCCCGACGGAGAGTACCCGGGGAGCGGGGAGCCGCACCGGTCGAGGAGTGCACCAGCGATGGTGGATAACGAAAATTTCGAGAACACGGACAACGACGAGACGGAGACGGGAGGACGGAAGCGCAAGGGGCTCTTCGGCACGCGACGCGTGGTGAGGAAGTCTCCGCAGGCGGCGAACGCCGACGCTTTCGCACCTCCGACGCCTCCTGAGCCCGTCGCCGATCAGCCGGTCGCGGCCCCGTCGAACGCCGAGGGTGCGATCGCGGCTCAACCGACCGCCGGTCAGCCCGACGTCGACGCGCCCACGCAGGAAGCGGCCGAGCCCGCGCCCTCGGGGGCGCTCGAGCCGCCGGCCCTCCCTGAGCGGCACGGCGAGCCCGAGGTCCCGGCGGCTGCCGCCGCCCCCGGCCTCCCGCCGACGACCCTGCTCTTCCAGGCACCCGACGTGCTGCCGCTGCCCCCGCTCGCGGAGACGGACGAGGAGCCGGCCGGCGGTGTCCGCCGCCGTTCGCGCCGCCGCGCCGGCGAGACGGCCCGCGACGACGCCAACGACCCGGCCAACACCGTGGTCAAGGTGCGCGCGCCACGCGAGCCTGAGCTCATCACCGAGCCGCAGAAGGTCAAGGGCTCCACGCGCCTCGAGGCCAAGAAGCAGCGCCGGCGGGATGGGCGGGATGCCGGCCGTCGCCGTCCCGTCATCACCGAGGCCGAGTTCCTGGCCCGCCGGGAGTCCGTCGACCGTCAGATGGTCGTCCGCTCGAAGGGTGGCCGCATCCAGATCGGCGTGCTGGAGGACAAGGTGCTGGTCGAGCACTACGTCGCCCGCTCGCAGGAGGCGTCCCTGATCGGCAACGTGTACCTGGGCCGCGTCCAGAACGTCCTGCCGAGCATGGAGGCCGCGTTCGTCGACATCGGCCGCGGCCGCAACGCCGTGCTCTACTCCGGCGAGGTCGACTGGGATGCCGCAGAGACCGGCAATCAGCCGCGCCGCATCGAGCTGGCGCTGAAGCCGGGCGACCGCGTCCTCGTCCAGGTCACCAAGGACCCGGTCGGCCACAAGGGCGCCCGCCTCACCAGCCAGATATCGCTGCCCGGCCGCTACCTCGTGTACGTGCCCGGCGGATCCATGAACGGCATCAGCCGCAAGCTCCCGGACACGGAGCGCGCGCGCCTCAAGAAGATCCTCAAGGAGGTGCTCCCCGAGAACGCCGGCGTCATCGTCCGCACCGCGGCCGAGGGTGCCACCGAGGAGCAGCTGACCCTCGACGTCACCCGGCTCACCTCCCAGTGGGCCGACATCAGCACACGGGTCGAGTCGCAGCAGGCGCCCGCCCTGCTGCACAGCGAGCCGGACCTGCTGATCAAGATCATCCGCGACGTCTTCAACGAGGACTTCCAGAAGCTGGTGATCGCCGGCGACGACGCTCGTCAGACCATCGAGAACTACCTGCGTCAGGTCGCCCCCGACCTGCTCGACCGCGTCGAGCCGTACACCGGGGAGCAGGACGCCTTCGACGAGTTCCGCATCACCGAGCAGATCGAGAAGGCGCTGGAGCGCAAGGTCTGGCTCCCGTCGGGCGGTTCGCTCGTGATCGACCGCACCGAGGCCATGACCGTCGTGGATGTGAACACCGGCAAGTTCGTCGGCTCCGGCGGCAACCTGGAGGAGACGGTCACCAAGAACAACCTGGAGGCCGCCGAGGAGATCGTCCGGCAGCTGCGACTGCGGGACATCGGTGGCATCATCGTCGTCGACTTCATCGACATGGTGCTGGAGACCAACCGCGACCTCGTCCTCCGCCGACTGGTGGAGTGCCTGAGCCGCGACCGGACGAAGCACCAGGTGGCGGAGGTCACGTCGCTGGGTCTCGTCCAGATGACCCGCAAGAAGCTGGGCCTCGGCCTGCTGGAGACCTTCAGCGAGGCGTGCGAGGTCTGCGCCGGCCGCGGAGTCGTCGTCCACCACGATCCTGTGGTGAAGCACCGACAGCCGCAGCAGCAGCCGCAGAACGACCGTCGGCGCGGCCGTGGCGGGAACGGCCCGATCACCGGCAGCGGCGGGTCGAACGGCGCCGCAACCGGAGCGGGCCACAACGGCACGCACGCCATCACGGACGATGCGAAGAACGCGCTCGCCAAGATCGCCGCCTCCACCATCCACCACGACGACGAGGCCAAGCCGCAGGAGAGCCCGGCGGAGGCGCAGCCGGTCAGTGGCGCGACCGCCGACGTGTCGCTGCCGGAGGCCACGGGGCCGAAGAAGCGCCGCCGGAAGGCCAAGGGCGGCATCGACCGTCCGCGGGCGGACGCCGCAGCCCCGACGGGCACTCAGGCAGCGACGGATGTCCCGGCCGCAGAGGCTGCGGACACGCCGGCGGAGGAGCCGCACCTCCCGTTGCTCGACCTGCCGGAGCCCGCCGTCGTCCCGTCGACCCCGCGTCCGCTGCCTCAAGAGGCCGAGCTGCTGCTCGACTCCGTGCTCGACGCGCTCCCGGCGCCGAAGGAGCCGGGTCAGGGCCGTGGCCGCAGCCGCCGGGCGAGCACGACCGTCATCGCAGGCGGCGAGCTCGCGCCCAAGGGCGAGTAGCCATCGAATGGTCCCGACACTGTCTCTTATACACATCTCCGAGCCCACGAGACACTCGCTAATCTGGGGGGGGGGCGTTTGTTTTGAGGGGGGGGGGGGGGGGGGGGGGGGGGGGGGGGGGGGGGGGGGGGG